>DASZJM010000170.1:0-1813 GCA_035948165.1 Candidatus Methylomirabilota bacterium | reverse complement strand
CCTCGGTCACCTGGGCCGGCGTCCCCACCAGCTGGATGTCGGCGAGAGACCGGGTCCCCGGCGCGGCCTTGAGCCGCTCGACCTCGCGCTCGCTCTCGCCGATCAGGATCCCGACACGGACCACCTGCTGGATCTGGTCGTAGTCGCGGCCGGCCTCGCGGCAGTGGCCCTTGAGCACCTCCTGCTTGTGGGCGTAGGCCTCGGGACCCTTCCAGACGTAGTTCCACCAGTCGGCGTGTCGGGCGACGACCCGGAGCAGGTACTTCTCGCCGGAGCCTCCCACCATCACCGGCGGCATCGGGCTCGGGCGCGGCTCGCAGTGGGCGCCGGTCACGGTGTAGTGCTCGCCGTGAAAGTCGATCGGCCCGCCGCCCCACATGCGGCGGATCAGCTCGATGGCCTCCGCGAGCTGGCCGATGCGGATCCGCCCGGTGAGGTACGGCCAGCCGTAGGCGCGATACTCCTCCTCGTTCCAGCCCGCCCCGATGCCCAGGACCAGGCGGCCACCGGAGAGCGCCTGCGCCGTCGCCGCCATCTTCGCCAGGTGCGCCGGATTGCGGAAGCTGTTGCAGAGCACCTCGTGGCCGCAGAGCTTGTCGGGATAGCGCGCGAGCGCCCACGTGAGCAGCGTCCAGCCCTCCGCCACCTTGTTGGCCCCGTACTGCACGTGGTCGGGCAGCCACAGCGAGTCGAACGGCGCCACGGTCTGGTCGTAGTAGGGGAAGGTGTCCTCGACGAGCCGCGACCAGATGTTGAGACCGACCGGAACGCGAGGAGACGCGAGCATGGCCCGGTGATCCTACCGCGCGAGCCCACCCGCGTCCAGGCGCTGGGCTATACTCGACGCCACTCGCGAAGGGAGCCCGCCCCATGCCGTCACGTCCGGCCGCCCGTCTCGCCCCCATCGCGCTGCTCGCCCTCGCCTGGATGACCGCGGGCGGTCCCGCGCCGGCGGCGGCCCAGCCGCTCAAGAGCGTGGGCGACGAGCGCGTGATCGGCAAGAATCGCACCGGCGAGGAGTGCCGGCTGCGCCTGCTCGATCGGCGCACCGACCCGACCCCGTTCGAGCGCTACGGGCTCTTCTGCGAGGGCTGGAGCCAGCCGAGCGGTGAGGTGCGCCGCTTCGGCGTGCCGCGCGAGGGCACCCCGCAGACCGTGCTCGGCGAGGGCTGGTACCCGAAGTCGTACGAGACGCGGGTGGGCGACTGCCAGCCGGTCGAGCCCACCACGGTCTCCGCGGGCGGCGCCGCCGCGCTCCGGGAGTGCCGGCGGCTCGACGGGAACTGGCGCGTGCTGGTGGTGGGTGTGGTGCTCGGCCGGCGCGGCTACGGGCTCGAGACGTTCCCCACCAACCTCCCGCTCCTCGAGGTGGCGGTCGAGGTGCTCGAGGGCAAGCGCAGCATCGATCAGCCCGGCGCGCCGCCGCTCTCGGCCGCGATCCGGCACGCGGAGACCATGGTGGGCGCCAGCGGCAAGCTCATCGGGGTGCAGGACATCGGCGCTCGCGCGAGCCTCTACCGCCTCGGCCAGCTGCAGAACTGGTCGGCGCACTATCCCGAGTCAGAGGCGACGTTCCGGCGCCTGCTGGAGCTGGAGGAGCGCCTGCTCGGCAAGGACGACCCGGGATCGGCCAACACGCTCAGCTGGCTCGCGCTCGACGTGGGCGACCAGCGGCGGTTCCAGGAGGCGGATCAGATCTTCGCCCGGGCCGAGGCGCTGGTGAAGCGCTCCTCGTCCCAGGACGACAACATCCGCTACCTCGACCACCGCGCGCTGGTCGAGCGGCTGCGGCCGGACTACCCGCGCGCGATCG
>DASZJM010000169.1:0-7172 GCA_035948165.1 Candidatus Methylomirabilota bacterium | reverse complement strand
CGCGCGTCCTGCCGCAGATCCTCAGCGAGAGCACCCTCATCGAGGCCATCGAGAAGCTCTGAGCCCGACGCCAGCGAAAGGAGACCATCCGATGTCCGAGTTCCAGACCCGCCGCCGCTTCCTCGGCCACACGTCCGCCGCAATTCTACTGGCCGGCGTCGCCACTCGTCTGGGCCCGCGCGCCGCGCTCGCCGCGGTCCAGGCCAAGGTGGGCGAGCCCGCCCCCCTGTTCACCGCGCCCGCGACCAACGGCACGCCGGTGAGCGTCGCCTCCTACAAGGGCAAGATCGTGGTCCTCGAGTGGACGAACCACGAGTGCCCCTACGTGCGGAAGCACTACGAGACCGGCAACATGCAAGCGCTGCAGCGCGAGGCCACCGGGCAAGGCGTGGTGTGGCTCACCCTGATCTCCTCGGCGAAGGGCGAGCAGGGCTACGTGACCGCCGCGCAGGCCGACGAGCTGACCGCGAGCCGCAAGGCGGCACCCACCGCGGTGCTGCTCGACGAGCCCGGCGTGGTCGGGCGGATGTACGGCGCCACCAACACGCCGCACATGTACGTGGTGGACAAGACCGGCATGCTCGTCTACGCGGGCGCCATCGACGACAAGCCCACCACCCGTCGCACCGACGTCACCGGCGCCAGCAACTACGTGCGGGCGGCGCTCGAGTCGGTCAGCACCGGCCAGCCGGTAAAGACCCCGATCACGCGCGCGTACGGCTGCACCGTCAAGTACTCGTAGAGGCATGGGGCACGCGCCCGGCTTCCGGCTGACGCGCCGCCGCCTGCTCCATGGGCTGGCGGCGGGTGCGGCGGCCGGGGTGCTGCCTCGATCCGCCCACGGCCAGACCCCCGCTCCGCCGCCGGCCCCATCGGTCCCCGCCGCATCCGTTGAAGTCGGCGACGCGCCGCGGGCGGCCATGGCGGGCGCCGCGCTCGCTTTCCTGGGGGCGCTGCCCGCGGACACGAGGCGCCGCGCGGTGTTCGCGATCGGCGACGCGCAGCGGCTCGACTGGCACTACATCCCGCGCCGGCGCGCGGGCGTCCCCTTCAAGGAGATGCCCGCGGCCGGGCGCGCCGCCGCGCAGGAGCTGATGCAGGCGAGCCTGAGCGCGGTGGGCTACGGCAAGGCGACCGCGATCATGCGCCTCGAGGACGTGCTGCGTCGCCTCGAGACCTTCGGCCTCACGCGCGACCCGGAGAACTACGCGTTCAGCGTGTTCGGCAATCCGGGGCCCTCGGCTCCGTGGGGCTGGCGGGTCGAGGGCCATCACCTCTCGCTGAACTTCACCCTCGTGCCGGGCCGGCCGGTGGCGATGACGCCCGCCTTCTTCGGCGCCAACCCGGCCGAGGTCCCCTCCGGCCCGCAGAAGGGCCAGCGCACGCTCGCCGCCGAGCAGGACCTGGGCCGGGCGCTCGTGCTGAGCCTGGGCGAGGCCCAGCGCGCCCGTGGAGTCATCGCGGCGCAGTCGCTCGGCGACATCGTGAGCGGGCCGGGGCGCGCCGACAGCCTGACCACGCCGGTCGGGCTCGCGCTCGGCGACATGAGCGCCGATCAGCGCGGCCGGGCGCTGCGCCTCGTCGAGGAGTACGCGCGCAACATGCGGGGCGAGCTGGCCGAGCAGGAGCTCGACCGCATGCGCCGGGCCGGGCCCGACCTGATCCGCTTCGCGTGGGCCGGTCCCCTCGAGCCCGGCAAGCCGCACTACTACCGTCTCCACGGCCCCACGCTCCTGATCGAGTACGACAACACCCAGAACGACGCCAACCACATCCACTCGGTCTGGCACGACCCCCGCCGCGACTTCGCCCAAGACCTCCTCAAAGCCCACTACGACCAGGCCCCCCACCACCACGCCTGATCCACGCGATCACACCTGATCCATCGCTCCGCCTCCACACACAGGGTCAGATTTACCGCGAACGAACGACTTCCCGCGATCGAGAGCACTGCCCCGCGCGGAGCAGTTGAACTCCGAGAGGGAGCGGGCAGGGCGGCGGGGGGAGGGGTGGGGGCCGGGTGACCCGTTCCCCGCCGCGGGCAAGCCTGCACCGAACCCTCCCAGATTGGGAACTCCTCCCGTGAAATAGATGCGCAACGGGTCGTGGTCAGAGGCCCCCGCCCCGCCTCCCCTCGCGCCTGCCCGCGCCCTCAATCGCATGGCACATCGATTGCTCCACCACGAAGCGATGAACAAGCTCGCGGGCGTCATCGCGCTGATCGTGGGCGTGGCCGCGCTCTACCTCGCCCGCGCGGTGCTCGTGCCGATCGCGCTCGCGATGCTGCTCACCTTCATGGTGTACCCGATCGTCGCGCAGCTGACCCGGCTCGGGCTCGGCCGCGGCCCGTCGGTGGCGCTCGTCGTCACCATGCTGTTCGCGACCCTCGGCGGCGGCTTCTGGATCCTCATGATCGAGTTCTCGAGCCTCTCCACCGAGATCCCGGGCTACCGCGACAACCTGATCCTGAAAATCAACCAGGTGCGCCGGATGGGGCGCGGCGGCGCGCTCGAGAAGGCACAGTCCGCGGTCACCGAGGTCGCGGCCGAGCTGCAGAAGGAGACCGGGAGCCCGCGCCCGCGCCAGAAGCCGACGCCGGTGGTGGTCACCTCGGAGCCGAGCGGGCTCTGGCAGCTCCCGAGCGTCCTCGAAGGGCTCGGCGGCGCGGCGGCGGTGATCGTCCTCGTCATTTTCATGCTGATCGAGCGCGAGGACCTGCGAAACCGGATCATCCGCCTCGCCGGCTACCACCGTCTGACCACCACCACCCGCGCGCTCGACGAGGCGGGCCAGCGCATCAGCCGCTACCTCCTGATGCAGTCGATCATCAACACGAGCTTCGGCCTCGGCATCGCGATCGGCCTGCTCTTCCTGAGCGTGCCCTACGCGCTCCTCTGGGGATTCCTGGCCGCGGTGCTGCGCTTCATCCCCTACGTGGGTGTCTGGCTGGCCGCGCTCGTGCTCGTGGTCTTCGCCCTCGCGGCCTTCCCCACCTGGCAGACGCCGCTCATGGTGGGCGGCCTCTTCGTGGTGCTCGAGCTGGCCTGCGGCTTCGTGCTCGAGCCCTTCCTCTACGGGCAGAGCGCGGGCGTCTCCCAGGTGGCCCTGCTCTGCTCGATCGCGTTCTGGGCCTGGCTGTGGGGGCCGGTGGGCCTGCTGCTCGCCACCCCGCTCACGGTGTGCCTCGTCGTCCTCGCCAAGCACGTGCCCGGACTCGAGTTCGTCGGCGTCCTGATGGGCGACGAGCCGCCGATCACCCCCGCCGTCGCCTACTACCAGCGGCTCCTGGCCGAGGATCGCGCCGAGGCGGTCCGCGTCGCCACCGCGGCCGCGAAGGATCAGCCGCTCGAGGCGGTGTACGACGGCGTGATCGTGCCCGCGCTCCGGCTCGCGCGCAACGATCGCCGCCAGGACCTCCTTCCTGAGGAGGATCAGCGCGAGGTCTGGGAGGCCACGCGCGAGATCGTCGACGAGCTCGCCGCGACCTATCATGCCGCGCGGGCCGCCGCGGCGGATCACACCGCCGAGCGGGTCCCAGAGGCACCGCCGCCCGCGCGCAACGTCCGGGTCCTCGCGGTGCCGGTCGGCGACGAGGCCGATCTCCTGGGCCTCGTGATGCTGCAGCACCTCCTGAGCCCCGAGCGCTGGACCCTCGACCTGACCTCGCCCCACCTCCTCGCCGCCGAGGTGCTCGCCCTCGTCGAGGAGACCCGGCCCGCGGTGGTGTGCCTGGGTGCGCTGCCGGCCGGCAGCCGCAGCACTCACACCCGCTATCTCTGCAAGCGGCTGCGCGCGCGGTTCCCGGATCTGCGGATCATCGTGGGGCGCTGGGGCCTGCGGCTCAACGTGGCGCCCGCCCGCCGGCAGCTCGAGGCCGCGGGGGCCGACTCCGTGGGGGTGACGCTCGTCGAGACGCGCGAGCAGCTCCAGCGCGTCCACGCGCTCGAGCCGCCGACGCTGCGGCCGCCCGAAGAGCTGGAGCCGGCGCTCAGGACGTAGGGCGACCCAGCAGGTCGTCGAGCATCGTCGCGTCGACCGGCTTGGTCACGTGCTGATCGAAGCCGGCGGCCAGCGCCCGCCGCCGGTCCTCGGCCTGGCCGTAGCCGGTGACCGCGACCAGCCGGATGGCCCGGGTGTCGGGCCGGTTCCGGAGCTCGCGCGCGACCGCGTAGCCGTCCATCCCCGGCAGCCCCAGATCGATGAGCGCCACGTCGGGCCGGAAGGTGCGGAGCTTGGCGAGGCCGCTCGGCCCGTCCTCCGAGGTCTCGACCTGGTGGCCGGCGAGCTCGAGCAGCAGGCGCAGGCTCTGCCGAGCGTCCGGGCTGTCCTCCACCACGAGGACACGGCGCGGAACCACCTGCGCCGGGGAGCCGCCCTCGGCCTCGGCGGTCGCGTCGTCGGGCGGCGCGATCGCGGGCAGCCGCACCGTGAACTCGCTGCCCTGCCCGGGCCCCGCGCTCCACACCGCCACCGTGCCGCCCTGCAGCTCGACCAGGCGCTTGACGAGGGCCAGGCCGAGTCCCAGCCCGCCGCGCGAGCGGTCCAGGCTCTGCGGCTCCTGCACGAAGAGATCGAACACGCGCCCGAGCAGGTCGGTGCGAATGCCCTGGCCGGTGTCGCGCACCCGCAGCACCGCCGCGTCGCCCACCTGCTCGGTGGTGACGAGCACCCGCCCACCCGGCGGCGTGTACTTGAGCGCGTTGTCGAGCAGGTTGTTCACCACCTGCTCGAGCCGGGCCGCGTCGGCGTGCACGTGCACCGGCTGGCCGTCGACCCGCATGCCGTGCCGCTCGGTGCGTCCGGCCTGAGCGAGGGCGTCGACGCAGCGCCCGGCGAGGGCGTGCAGCTCCACCGTCCCGCGCTGCAGGTCGACCTTGCCCGAGGTGACGCGGGCCACGTCGAGCAGATCGTCGACCAGGCGCGCGAGGTGGCCGGTCTGGCGGCCGATGATCGCCACCACGTGGCGCATGGTCTCGTCGCCCGCGAGCCGCTCCAGCACCGCGACCGCGTTGGAGAGGGTGCCGAGCGGGTTGCGCAGCTCGTGGCCCAGCATGGCGAGGAACTCGTCCTTGGCCCGCGTCTCCTCCTGCAGCGAGCGGGCCAGGGCCTCGGCCTGCTCTCTCCGCTCGAGCACGCGGGCCTCGTGCTGGGTGCGCTCGGTGATGTCGAGCGACACGCTCAGCACCGCGGGCTCGCCCCCGAAGGTGATGACCTCCGAGTTCACGAGCATGCGCCGCTCATCGCCCGCGCGGGTGCGGAAGCCGACCTCGAAGTCGCGCACCCGCCCCTCCCCGCGGAGCTGGTGGAGCATGCGGTCGCGCTGCTCGGCGGTCACCCAGAAGCCCATCTCCGCCTTGCTGTGGCCGAGCATCTCCTCCCGCGTGTACCCGCCGTGGCGCAGCGCGGCCTCGTTCACCGCCAGGTGGCGCTGGTCGGCGAGGCTCGTGATCGACATCGGCAGCGGATTGGCGTGGAAGGCCACCATGAAGCGCCGCTCGCTCTCGCGCAGCGCCTCCTCCGCCCGCGTGCGATCGGTGATGTCGGTGAGCGCGCTCAGGATGCACGCCTCCCCGTCGAACTGCACGATGTCGGCGGAGAGCACGGTGACGCGCACGTCGCCGCTCTTCACCTGGAATCGGCACTCCAGGTTGCGTACCGAGCCGCCCGCCTTCAGGACCCGGATCCCCTCGTCGCGCAGGGCCGGGTCCACCCAGAGGCCCAGCTCGACCGGGGTGCGGCCGAGGATCTCCTCCCGGGTGTAGCCGCTCGTGCGCAGGAAGGCGTTGTTGGCGTCGCGGATGCAGCCGTCGTTGGCGCCGGTCAGGCAGAGGATGGTGGGGCTGAGCCCGAAGACCGCGCGGAGCTTTTCCCCGAACCCCGGGTCCGAGTGCATCGTGGGCAGTATGCCGGGCGCGACCGCCGGCTGGCAAGAGCGGCCCCCGCCGGCTCGCCCCGGTTGGGTGTATCATCAGCCGACGCTCATCCCTTCGAGGAGGCGACCATGACGACCCAGACGGGCGCGGGCCACGAGATCGACGTCCAGGACGTGGAATACCTCCGGCACGGCGACCGGCCGCTGCTGGCGCGGCTCTACACGCCGCGCGGCGACGGGCCCTTCCCGCTGATCGTGGACCTGCACGGCGGGGCGTGGTGCCGCGGCGACCGCACCAACGACGCGGTGATGAACGAGCCGCTCGCCCGGAGCGGCGTGGTGGTGGCCGCGCTCGACTTCCGCATGCCCCCCGACGCCTCGTATCCCGGCTCGCTCGTCGACATCAGCTACGGCATCCGCTGGCTCAAGAGCCGGGCCGCGAGCCTGCGCAGCCGGCCCGACCTGGTCGGGATCATGGGCGCCTCGAGCGGCGCGCACCAGGCGATGCTGCTCGCGATGAAGCCGCGCGATCCCAAGTACGCGGCCCTGCCCCTGCCCACCGGCTCGGCCGCGGTGGACGGCAGCGTGCGCTGCGCGGTCCTCTGCTGGCCGGTCATCGACCCGCTCGGGCGCTACCACTACGCGAAGGAGCTCAAGGCGGCGGGCCCGCCCTACCCGGAGGTGGTCGACCGCGTGCTGCCCGGCCACGATCAGTACTGGATCACCGAGGAGGCGATGGCGGAGGGCAGCCCGACGCGCGCGCTGGAGCGGGGGGAGCCGGTGGAGCTGCCACCGGTGCTCTACCTGCAGGGCGACCGCGACCAGGCGCACCCGCGGCCCGACCTCGACCGGTTCGTGGCGGCCTACCGCAAGGCGGGCGGCGCCCTCGATCTCGAGCTGCTCGCCGGCGAGGCCGAGGGCTACATCAGCCGCAAGCCGGCCTCACCCGCCGTCGAGCGGACGATCTCGCGCATCATCGAGTTCGTCCACAAGCAGGCCGGGGACCGATAAAAGCCCATCTGCTTCGTTGGCGCCCTCGGCTGCCCGCTCGACGTACAGCGAGTACGCCTCGCGGGCAGCCTTCGGGCGCCGCCTCGCAGCTGGACCTTTCTCGGTCCCCGGCTACGAGCTTAAAGCGCGGCGGACTAGCGGGAGGACTTCGCGGGCGACGCGGGCGGTGTAGCCGCGCTCGGGATCGTCCGGCCACTTCGGGTCGGGGATCGGGTGGAGGACGACGTAGTCGAACGGCGCGGGCGCGCCGCGCAGCGCCGCCACCAGCTGCTTCGCCACCTCGCCCGGC
>DASZJM010000168.1:0-2925 GCA_035948165.1 Candidatus Methylomirabilota bacterium | reverse complement strand
ACGAGCGACTCGCCGCTCGCCTGGAACGCGATCAGGAACAGGTTGACGCCGAAGTAGGCGAGCCCGACCCGGAGGTACGGGCCCAGATGGCGCCCGTCGATGCGCAGCCGGGCGAGCGACAGCATCGAGCGCGTCCACACGAGCGCGATCGCCAGCGTCGCCACCTCGGTCAGCAGCAGGCCGACGCACGCTCCGCGAAAGCCACCGATGACGTACCCGGGGAGCACGAAGACGAGGAGCAGCGATCGGCTGAGCAGCTCGCCCGCTCCCCAGCGGGCCGCCTGGTTCAGCCCGAGGAAGAGCGAGAAGAGGAGGTGCGAGACCGCCCGCACGAAGATGGCCGCGGTGACCGAGAGCAGCGCGGGCGGGTCGAGATCGGGCAGCCAGCGGGTCGTGAGGCCGAGGAAGGCGGCGGCCACGAACGCGCCCGCGATCAGCCGGATCGAGAGCAGCCCGCCAACCAGGCGATGGAGGTCTCGCGACTCCGGCCGGCGGCGCAGCTCGGGGAGGAAGCGTCCCGCCACCTCGGTGAAGCCGAGCGTGCTGCACATGACGAAGAGCGTGCTGAGCGACGAGACCAGCGCGAAGCGGCCGTAGGCTCCGGGCCCCATGATCCGGGGCACCAGGACCGCGAACAGCACGCCGGCGGCCAGGAGGCCGCCGCGCTGGATCACCAGGAAGCCGGCATTGCGCAGGGCGCTCTGCGCCTCGGCGGCCCGGGTCACGCCGGCGTCACCGGGCTGCTCGCTGACCGCGCCAGGACTCGAAGATCACCGCCTGGATCACCGAGAGGAGTGGCAGGTAGGCGTCGTTGAGGACGTACACCGAGACGAAGACCCGGAGGACCCCCCGGGCGAGGAAGACGGCAGCGAGACCGAGCGCCACGTTCAGGGCGAGGAACACGATGGCCATGCCCGCGAGCTGACACGTGGAGGCGATCGCGGCGCGGAGCCGGTCGGCGCGAAGGCCGAGGCGTCGAATCCCGACCGCGCAGGCCCCCATCGAGGTCAGCGCGACCACGACGAGCAGGAAGAGCGGCTTCATCGGCGGTGGGCGGGCCTAGAGGTAGCCGGCGAGGCGGTAGTACAGGCGCGCCACCGCCTCGATCACGACCCGCTTCATCACGCCCAGGCGCGCCTCCGGCGTGCCGCCCCACTCCAGGACGGGCGTGCCGTACGACGGGATGACGTCGAAGCCCGCCCGCTCGAAGAGGGCCATGGCCCGCGCCATCGCCTGCCCGTCCGTGACCAGGATGACCCGCCGGACGCCGAGCGGGCCCAAGATTCCCCGCGCGCCGAGCGCCTCGTCGTGCGTGGTCCGCGCGGAGGAGAGGGTGAGGACGGCCTGCCCCGGGATCCCGCACTCCCGGGAGACGTCCGCCCGGCGCTCCACCTCGGTTCCGTGCGCCCCGAGGGGCGAGCCGGAGACCAGCAGCAGCGGCGCGAGCCCGCGGCGGTAGAGATCCACGCCCTCCATGAGCCCGAGCAGCGAGGCCCCGTTGAGCTCGCCGCGATCGGTCACGCCGCCACGGCCCAGGACCACGATGGCTCCGGCAGGGCCGAGCGCCCGGGACGGGGCCATCCAATAGCTGACCACGTTTGCTAGCGGGCTGAAGCCGATCGCCAGCAGGAGCCCGATCCCGACCGCCCCGACGGCCCGCAGCGCGCGCTCTGCCATCCCTCGCCTTTCCGGTTTGCGGCGTATCATCGCACACGACGCTTGCGTTACTATACCCGCCCATGACTGCAGATCCGGCCGCGGAGCTCGTACGCTGGGTGAGGGACGGCGAGCATCTCTTCCGGCTGACGCTCCAGAGCCTACAGGGCGCCGCCGCGCTCGGGTCGAAGGTCGAGGAGCTGGCCGAGGAGACCCGCCGGCTGCGGGAGGAGAACGACGCCCTGCGTCGGGAGCTCGAGCTGCTGCGGGCCGAGCGCCTCGAGGTCGCGGACACCTTCAAGGTCTTCGCCGAGCACGTCACCCGCCTGGCGACCCTGGCCCTGCATCGCCTGGGCACCCCGGGCCTGCTCGTCGACGACGCCGCGCGCGGGCCCCGCCTCCCTTAGCCTCCCTTAAGGCGCCGCCCGGGCTCAGCCGATCGCGGCCTCCGCCCTTGCGTCCTCGGGGGCCGCGCCGAATCGCACGGTGGTGTAGCCGAGCGCGTAGGAGATCCCCCGTGGCTGCCGGCGCTCCACCTGGCGGCGGTCGTCGCTGGCGCGCCGCTCGGACGCCCGCCGCTCCCGCTCACGGCGATCCATGATCACCTTCACCCCCCGGACCCCCAGGAAGGCCCGCTCGAGGTGGTCGTGCAGGGCGTCCTCGCCGCGCCGGACCACGACCAGGTAGGTGACGTCGGGGAAGGAGTGCGACGGCAGGCTGGCCAGGATGTACTGGAGGTGGCGGCGGCAGACCCCGTGCGTCTCGCTCTCGTCGTCGAACGGCTCCCGCTCCCCGAGAAATGAGGGGCCACCGTCTCGCTGACACCAGGCGCAGAAGGCTCTCAAGGTCGGGCGATGATAGCACGATCCGCGGCCGGGCCCGTCGCGTTGCCCCGTCGCATTGCGTGGTCCAGGAGGGCGGGTGTAGAGTCGAATCGCGCGCTGCTTGCCTCTTTCGTGCGCGCTGGAGGTGACGATGACCCGCATCGTGAAGCTCGCGGTTGCCCTCGTGGCCGTGCTCGCGTCCACCGCATCGGCGCAGACGCCCACACCGACCCCCGCTCCGGCTCCGACGGCCGCGCCGACCGCCGCCAACGGCACGGTGCAGAACGGCTCCAACGTGAGCATCGAGTACACGCTGAAGGACGAGGGCGGGCAGGTCCTCGACACCAACAAGGGCAAGAGCCCCCTCACCTTCACCCAGGGTCAGCAGCAGATCATCCCCGGTCTCGAGCGGGAGCTGATCGGCATGCACGCGGGTGACGAGAAG
>DASZJM010000167.1:0-9489 GCA_035948165.1 Candidatus Methylomirabilota bacterium | reverse complement strand
GTGAACGAGAAGAAAGGTACGGTGCGCGGGCTTCCGCTCCGGGAGGACATCCAGATCCCGGTGCAGGAGCAGCTCATCGTCGAGCTGTTCTCGAAGTAGGGCCAAGCGGCCGACAGAAGGGGCATATGGCAAGGATTCCGTTTCAGAAGCCGAAGTCGATCCAGTGGGAGATTCGCTCCGACCGCTACGGGCGACTGGTCGCGGAGCCCTTCGAGAAGGGCTACGCGCTCACCGTGGGGCACTCCCTGCGCCGCACCCTCCTGGCCATCGTGCCGGGCTCGGCGGTGGCGTGGGTCCGGATCCCCGGGGTCAAGGACGCCGAGACCAGGATCCCGGAGGTGCAGGAAGACACCACCGACGTGCTGCTGAACATCAAGAAGCTGGCGGTGAACGTGCCCTCCGGCGAGCCCGCTGAGACCCGGCTCGAGGCCAAGGGGCCCAAGACGGTGACCGGGGCCGACGTGTCGGAGGCGAGCGGGGTCGAGGTGCTGAACCCGGAGCTGCACATCGCGACGCTCGGCGCGGGCGGCTCGCTCTCGATGGACCTGGGAATCGGGATCGGGCGCGGCTACGTGGCGGCCGATCGTCACCCCGCGGGCACGGTGCCGGCGGGAGCGATCCCGGTGGACGCGGCGTACTCCCCGATCCAGCGGGTGTCCTACGGCGTGGAGAACGCGCGGCTCGGCAAGGTCACCGACTACGAGAAGCTGATCCTCGAGATCTGGACCAACGGCGCGGTGTCCCCCGAGGAGGCGCTCTCCCGGGCGGCCCGCCACCTGAAGGCCCACTTCTCCCACCTGGCCCCGGAAGGGCGCGAGGAGGAGGACGAGGAGGTCGAGACCACCGGCGAGGGCTTCCTGCAGGAGAGCCTGGGCAAGCCGCTGGAGGACCTGCCGCTGCCCGCCCGCGCGATCAACGCCCTGAAGAACCACGAGATCATGGTGGTCGCGGACCTGGTGCAGAAGACCGACGAGGACCTGGAGTCGGTGAAGAATCTCGGCGAGAAGTCGATCGACGAGATCAAGGTCGCGCTCGCCTCCCTCGGCCTCTCGCTGGGCATGCGGATCGACCCGAATCTCCTGGGCGCTCTCGGGCGCGGGAGCGCGAAATGAGGCACGGCAAGGCGGGCTTCAAGCTCGGGCGGGTCACCGCGCACCGCTGGGCGCTCTTCCGGAACCTGCTCGTCGCGCTCTTCCGCCATGAGCGGATCATGACCACCGAGGCCAAGGCCAAGGCGGTGCGCGGTCTCGCCGAGCACATGGTGACTCTGGCCAAGCGCGAGGATCTGCACGCGCGACGCCAGGTGCTCTCGATGGTGCCGGATCCGGTGGTGGTGAAGAAGCTCTTCGACACCGTCGCGGCCCGCTTCAGCGAGCGCCACGGCGGCTACACCCGCATCATGCGAGCGGGCCTCCGCCCCGGCGATCGCGCCCAGATGGTGGTCCTCGAGCTGGTGGACCGTCCGGAGGCCCCGAAGGAGAAGGGGAAGAAGGACGCCAAGGCCGAGAAGGCCCCGCCCAAGGAAGACAAGAAAGCGGGCAAGGGCGAGGCCGGCGCCGGCGCCGCCAAGGGCCGCCGCAAGAAGGCCGCCGCCGCGGCGGGCTAGCCGCGCGCCCGCCGCGAGCTACCCTCGCCAGACCGCGCGGGTTGTCCGCCGACTGGGGGAGTGCGGGGGCCATTTCTGGGCCCCCGCAGATGAAGAGCCTAAAGAACTAAACGGTCGCCAGCCCTCCCGCGCCCGGCCTATTTCAAGTTGCTCTGGAACAGGCCGAGCGTCCGGCGCCAGGCGTCCTCGGCGGCTGGGCGGTTGTAGACGTCGGGCCGCTCGTCGTTGAAGAAGCCGTGGTCGACACCGGGATAGATGTGGACTTCGACCGGCTTGCCCGCCTTCTTGATGGCGGCCTCCACCTCTCGCGCGGTCTGCGGGGTGACGAAGGCGTCTTTCTCCGCGAAGAGCCCGAGCACCGGGCCGTTCAGCCGCGCGTAGTCCGGCTTCACGTTCGGGTGAATGCCGTAGAAGTCCACCACCGCGCCCACGCTCCCGTTCGTGCATCCCGCGAAGAGCGCGAGCTGGCCGCCCATGCAGAAGCCCACCGCGCCGAGCTTGGCGGTCGAGGAGTGGCCGGCCAGGTGCTTGGCCGCGCCGGCCAGGTCCTTCTCGGCCCGCGCGATGTTGAGCGCCATGAAGAGCTTGCCCGCCGCGTCCGGCTCACTCGCGGTCTCGCCGTGGTAGAGATCGGGGGCGAGGGCGGAGTAGCCGGCCGCCGCGAACCGATCGCAGACACTCTTGATGTGCCCGACCAGGCCCCACCACTCCTGGATCACGATCACCCCCGGCCCCTTGCCGGCGGCCGGCGTCGCCAGATAGCCTTTCGCGGTGTGTCCGTTGCTCGGAAACTCGACCATCTTGCCCGCCATGGAATCCGTCCTTTCTAGTCGTTGAGTTCAGTCTTCTTGGTTGGCGGTTCGGCCTCTTCGCGCCCTTCGGCGCTCATCGGGGTGCCGTCGCTACCGTACCGCAAAACTATCTTGGGCGGAACGTGCTCGAGCCGGCGCCGGGTCGCTCCGGTCAGAGCTCGGAGGGGGCGGGGGGCTTGTCGGGGGTGATGCGCACCGTGAGGACGCGACGCTTGTCGGCCTCGAGCACGGTGATGGTGAAGCGGCGGACCCGGAAGACCTCGCCCACGAGCGGGATGCGGTGGAGGGTGGCGAGGACGAGGCCGGCCACCGTCTCGAAGTCGCCCTTGGGCAGATCCCACTCGAGCGCCTCGTTGACCTCCTCGACACCGGCCCGGCCCGCCACGCGGTAGCTGCCGTCGGGCAGTCGCTCCACCGTGTCGGGGGTCCGGTCGTGCTCGTCGCGGATCTCGCCGACCACCTGCTCGACGATGTCCTCCACCGTCACGATGCCGACCGCGCCGCCGTACTCGTCGACCACCACCGCGAGCTGCACGCGGTTCTTCTGCATCTCGCGCAGCAGGTCGTCGATGTGCTTGGTCTCCGGCACGTAGGTGGCCGGACGCATCAGGGCCCGCAGGTCCTGGGCCGGGCCGCCCCGCCGCAAGAGGTCCATGGCGGTGACCACGCCCACGATGTTGAACACCCGGTCGGTGAAGACGGGAATGCGCGAGAAGCCGCGCTCCTGGATGAGCCGGACCGCGTCCGCGCCGGAGGCGGTCTCGGGCAGCGCGGCCACGTCCACCAGCGGCACCATCACCTCGCGCACCGCGGTCTCGCCGAGGTCGAAGATCTTGTCGATCATCTCGGCCTCGCTCACCGTGACGTCGGCCTCCTCGGGCTCCATCTGGAGCAGGACCTTCAGCTCCTCGCGGGAGACGAACTGCCGGGTGCTGGTCCGCTCGCGCCCGAACAGCGAGAGGGCCCAGCCCACCAGCGCGTTGGCGCCCCAGGTGAGTGGGGTGAGCAGCCGGCCGAGCGCCTCGATGACCGGGAAGAGCCAGAGGATCAGCCCGGTGGCCCGCTCGCGCGCGACCGCCTTCGGGATGACCTCGCCCAAGACGAGCATGATCGGGGTGAGCGCCAGCGTGACCAGGATCGCGGCCGCCCCGCCCACCACCGGGAGGAGCGCCCAGGTGGCCACCGAGGACGCGGTGATGTGGGCGATGGTCACGCCCATCATCGCGGTCGAGAGGAGTCGCTCGGGGCTGCGGAACGCGTCCAGGTATCGGATCGCGGTCCGGTTGCCTCCCTCCGCCATGTGCCGGAGGCGGAGCCGGTTGGCCGCGATGAACGACATCTCGGCGGCCGAGAAGAGCGCGGTCACCAGCAGGGAGAGGACGATGACCCAGACGTAGATCACGCCGCCTCGCTCCGGGTGGCCACGTCGGGCAGGGTGACCAGCACCTCCAGCACCCGGGTCCGCTCGACCTTCTCCACCGCCACCCGGACGCCGTCGGCCTCCTTCTTCTCGCCCTTGTGCGGGACGCGCCCGAAGAGATCGAGCACCCAGCCGCCCACCGTGTCGAACGAGTCGTCGGGGATGGCGAGCCCGGTGGCCGCGTTCAGCTCGTCGATGGGCAAGCGGCCCGAGACCCGGAAGCTGCGCGGGGCCACCCGCTGGATCAGGCGCTCGTCCTCGTCGTACTCGTCGCGGATCTCGCCCACCAGCTCCTCGAGCAGGTCCTCGAGGGTGACCAGCCCGGCGGTGCCGCCGTACTCGTCCACCACGATCGCAAGGTGGAGCTTCTTGGCCTGGAACTCGCGCAGGAGAGCGTCGGCGCGCTTGGAGCCCGGGACGAAGTAGGGCGGGTGCAGGTGCTGGCGCAGGTCGAAAGACGCGGGCAGGCCGTCGAGATAAGGCAGTAGATCCTTTGTGTAGAGCACCCCCACGATCTGGTCGACGCTGTCCTCGAAGACCGGCACCCGGGAGTGGAGCTGCTCGCGCAGCAGGGGCAGGAGCCGGCCGGTCTCGGTGGTCACGTCGAGGCAGAACATGTCGGGACGAGGCACCATCACCTCGCGCACGAGGGTGTCCTCCAGCTCGAACACCCGGTGAATCATCTCGCGCTCGCTGCGCTCGACCACACCCTCCCGCGCCCCCACGTCCACCAGGGTGCGCAGCTCCTCCTCCGAGATCTCGGGCCGGCCGGCCTGGTGCTCGGAGCCGACCAGGCGGATGGTGATGGTGGTGAAGGCGCCGAGCCCGGCGCGGATCGGCCTCAGCAGCAGCGAGAGCCAGGCCACCGGCCGGTTCACCCACGCCGAGAAGCGGACGGGATGCTCGACCGCGAGGGTCATGGGCAGGACCTCGCCGAACACGGTGAGCAGGAATACCATGCCCGCGATCGAGATGGCGAGGCCCTTGGAGCCGAAGACCTGCTCCGCGATGGCGGCGGCGAGCGCGGAGGCGCCGATGTTCACCACCGTGATGCCGACCAGGAGGGTCACCAGCAGCTCGTGGGGACGCGCCAGCAGCGGAGCCAGCGGCCCCGGCGTCTTGCCCTGCTGCTCCGCGAGCTCCTTGAGCCGGGTCCGCCCGAGCGAGAAGTACGCGGCCTCCGCGCCGGAGAGCAGGGCCGAGATCAGGAGCAGGATCCCGAGCCCGATCAGCTCGGGAACGAGGCGGCCGTCCGCGCCGCTATCCATGGAAATGCTCGTAGCCGCTGCGGACCGCCACCGGCTCGTCGCGGGCGTCCACGAAGACCACGTGACCCTCGGGCCCCTCGATGCGGCCGATGATGGTGAGCGGGGTACCGGTGGCCGAGGTCAGGCCGGCGGCGAGCCGCTCGGCCGCGGCCGCTTCGCACGTCAGCAAGAGCTCGTAGTCCTCGCCGCCCCCCACCGCCCAGTCGTGCGCGTCCGCTCCGAGCGCGCGGCCGGCGGCGAGGGCCGCCGCGGCCACCGGCACGTGATCGAGCCGCACCCGGGCGCCCACGCCGCTCTCCCGGCAGATGTGCTCGAGATCGGTGGCGAGCCCGTCCGAGCAGTCCATCATCGCGTGCACGCCCGCGGCCTCGCCTAGCCATCGGCCCTCGGCGACACGCGCCCGCGGCCGCAGGTGGGTCGCCACGACCTCGGCCAGCGGGCCCGGCGCGAGCCCGGTGGTGTGCGCGCGGTCCGGCCCCATCTCGAGGACGTAGAGGCCGGCCGCGGAGGCACCGAGGCTCCCGGTGACCGCGACCGCGTCGCCCGGCTGCGCGTGCGCCCGGAGGCGCGGGGTGCCGGGGTGCACGCCGAGCAGGGTCACGTTCACCATCCAGCCGCTCGGGGAGGCCGAGGTGTCGCCGCCCACCACCGTGACTCCGTGGGGCGCCGCCGCCTCGGCCATGCCGGCGTAGAACTCGTCGACCGCCGCGACCGGGGTGCCGGCGGGGACGGCGAGGGCCACCAGGGCCCATCGCGGGATGCCGCCCATCGCGGCGATGTCCGAGAGATTGACCGCGAGGGCCTTCCAGCCGATGTCGGCGGGGCTCGCGGAGCTCGACCGGAAATGGACGTCCTCGATCAGCAGATCGGTGGTGGCGAGCAGGCGGTGGCCGGGCGGGACCGCCAGGACCGCCGTGTCGTCGCCGATTCCGACCTCGATGCCCGGCGCGCGGCCGGCGGCGACCTCGCTCCGCCGGATCCGCCGGATCAACCCGCGCTCGCCCAGCTGGCCCAGGCCCACCCGTTCGGGTGGCTCGGATGCCTTCATGCGGGGGCGGCGACCGCGCTGAGCTCGAGGAAGTTCGCCAGGAGTGCCTTGCCCTGGGCGGTGAGGATGGACTCGGGGTGGAACTGCACGCCCTCGACCGGATAGCGCCGGTGACGGAGCCCCATGATCTCGCCGTCCTCCGCGCGCGCGGAGATCTCGAGGTCCGCCGGGAGGCCGGCCTCGAGGACCACCAGCGAGTGATAGCGCGTCGCCTCGAAGCCGGCGGGCAGCCCGCGGAAGACGCCGCGCCCGTCGTGGGCGATCGGCGACGTCTTGCCGTGCATCTGCCGACCCGCGCGGGCCACCGTCCCGCCGAAGGCCTGCCCAATGGCCTGGTGCCCCAGGCAGACGCCCAGGATGGGGACGCGCGCGTGGAAGCGCTGGATCAGGCCGAGCGAGATGCCGGCCCCGTCGGGATTGCCGGGCCCGGGCGAGATGACGATCGCCTCCGGGGCGAGCGCCTCCACGTCGTCCACCGTGACCGCGTCGTTGCGCGCCACCCGCATGGTGGCCCCGAGCTCGCCCATGTACTGCACGAGGTTGTAGGTGAAGGAGTCGTAGTTGTCGAGGACCAGGATCATCGCGTCGACTCCTGGGAGGCGATCCGGAGCGCCAGGATCATGCCCCGGGCCTTCGAGCACGTCTCGAGCCACTCGGTCTTCGGGTCGGAGTCGGCCACGATGCCCGCGCCCACCTGGATCGACGCCCGTCGTCCGTGGCACACCACGGTGCGGATGGTGATGCACGAGTCCAGGTTGCCGGAGTACGAGATGTAGCCCACCGCGCCGCCGTACGGCCCCCGGCGCGTCGGCTCGATCTCCTCGATGATCTCCATCGCGCGGATCTTGGGCGCGCCGGTCAGGGTGCCGGCCGGGAAGCAGGCGGCGAGCACGTCGAAGGCGTCCTTGCCCGGCTCGAGGCGGCCCTTCACGTGGCTCACCAGGTGCATCACGTGCGAGTACCGCTCCACCACCATGAACTCCGATACTTCGACGGAGCCGATCCGGCTGACCCGACCCACATCGTTGCGGCCGAGGTCGACCAGCATGACGTGCTCGGCCCGCTCTTTGGGGTCGTTCCGCATCTCGCTCGCGAGGCGGGCGTCCTCTTCCTCGGTCCGTCCGCGCGGATGCGTCCCCGCGATCGGCCGCTCCTCCACCCGGTCGTCCTCGAGCCGCACCAGCACCTCCGGCGAGGAGCCGACGATGCTGGTCTTGCCGAGCCGCAGGAAGAACAGGTACGGCGACGGATTCACGGTGCGCAGCGCGCGATACACCGTGAACGGATCGGCGCGCAGCTCGGTGTCGAGCCGCCGCGAGATCACGATCTGATAGGCGTCGCCCGCCGCGATGAACTCCTTGGCCCGGCGTACGCCGTCCATGAAGGTCGCCTGGTCCATCGTCGAGGTGAACCCCTCGTCGCCCAGCGCCACCAGGGGCTCGACTGGCGGGAGGGTGAGCGGGGCGGGGGATCGGGCCGGCCGCCGCAGGTTGCCGAGCAGCATGCCGATCTTGACCGCCGCCGCGTCGTAAGCGCGATCGAGGGACGCCGGGTCGGTCTTGCCGATGTGGGCGTTGGCGAGCACGAGCAGGCGGTGGCGCAGGTTGTCGAAGACCAGCAGGCTGTCCGTGAACATGAACACCGCGTCGGGGAGCTTCTGGTCGTCCCCGGCCAGGGTGGGCAGCCGCTCGACGTGGCGGACCATGTCGTAGGACAGGAAGCCGACCGCGCCGCCCTGGAAACGGGGCAATCCCGGCACCGGGACCGGCTTGAATTGGGCGAGCAGGCCGCGCAGAGTCTCGAACGGATCCCGGCTCGGCAGCAGCTCGGTGGTCCCGTCGGCGCGCCGCACGCTGACCCGGTTGCCCTTTGCGGTGAACACGAGGTGCGGGTCGCTGCCCAGGAACGAGTAGCGGGCCCACTTCTCGCCGCCCTCGACCGACTCCAGGAGGAAGGAGTAGGGACCGGGCCGGAGGCGCAGGAACGCGGACAGCGGGGTGTCGAGGTCGGCGGCCAGCTCCGCGAAGATAGGGATCAGGTTACCCTGCGCCGCCAGGGCGTGGAACTCCTCACGCGTCGGCGAGAGCGGGGGCAGGCCTGGCCCCACCGTCGACATGGGGGTCGCTCAGGTGTTGGCGTCCAGCTTCTTCTTGAGCTGGGCCTTGGGCACTGCGCCGATCACCTGATCGAGCACCTGGCCACCCTTCACGAACAGGATGGTCGGGATCGACCGGATGCCGTAGCGAGCCGCCAGCGCCGGCTGCTCGTCCACGTTCACCTTCGCCAGGGTCACCGCGCCGTTGCCCTCGCGCACCAGCTCCTCCAGGGTCGGGGCGATGGCCCGACAGGGCGCGCACCACTCGGCCCAGAAGTCGACCATCATGAGCTCGTTGTGCTTGCCGAGTTCCGTGTCGAAGCTGGTCTCGGTGAGGTGGAGCGTGGACTCGGCCATGGATCGAGAGTCTCCTTGTCGGTCAGAGGGTCTGCAGGACAGCGGGTGAGAGTTCCATAAAAAACGCAGGGCTACGCTAGCATACGGTCCCCATCATCGCAAGTTGCGCGCCCACCGCTCGCCCTCGCGGGCCCGGCGCCGGGGTTGCACGTGCCGAAGATCGCTGCCCAGCCTCCAGGGCAGCCGACGGTCAGGGGCACCCGTCGTGACAGTGAGCGTCACCGGACGGACGTCCACCGGTTGTCACTGATGGCCGCGCGGGGCGAAAACAGGCCCGGACAGCCCGAAAGCCTTGAATCCATGACATCTCCCCGTCCCCCTCGCTGATGGCCGCCAAGCCGGTGGAAAAGCTCGGTTGGTAGGGGGTTTGCAGTAGATGCATCCCCCTGCGTAGCCCCCAGTGGGTCCAGTTGCGGGCCGGGGCTCCAGGCGGACAGGCGGAAACCTCAGCCGGGGAGGAAGACCTCGTGGGCAAGGTCATGGTAGTGGATGACGCGGTGTCGGAGCTGAAGGTGATCGAGAGCATTCTCAAGTCCGCCGGCCACCAGGTGATCTCCTACCAGGACGGAGAGCTCCTCGAGGATCGCGTGGTGGAGGAGCGGCCGGACGTGCTCCTGCTCGACATCGTGATGCCCAAGCGAAACGGCTACGAGGTGCTCCGTGGGATCCGTCGCGATCCCCGCACCAAGGACACCCCGGTGGTCTTCGTCAGCTCGAAGAATCAGGAGAGCGATCGGCTGTGGGGCCAGCGGCAGGGGGCCGCGGACTACCTGGCCAAGCCGTTCACCGCGGAGCAGCTCCTCGGCGTGGTCCGCCAGTTCGTGAAGTAGCCCATGGCGCAGAGCCCCGACGCGGTCGCGCTCCCGTCTCCCCTCCCGGACAC
>DASZJM010000166.1:0-6755 GCA_035948165.1 Candidatus Methylomirabilota bacterium | reverse complement strand
ATGGCCAGCGACGTGACGTACTTGCTGGTGGCGCCGTACTTCGGCAGGAACTTTTTCAGGAACGCCTGGTTCGCCGGGGTGTCGACCTCCTGAAAGTAGCTCTGGGCGGCGATGTAGCCCTTGTGCTCCTCGGGCGTGGTCACCTGCTGCTCGAGCCCGTTGCCGAAGGTCGTCGAGGCGACCGGGACGCTCTTGTTCATACCCACCGCGGCCCACTGGCGATAGAACGAGATGTGGTTGCCGCCGACCAGCACCGACATGACGAAGTTGGGCTTGGCCGCTTGAATCTTGGTGATGGCGGGGCCGAAGTCGCTCACCTCGAGCGGGAAGTAGTCGATGTTCAGAACCTCGCCGCCGTTTTCCTGCGTAAACTTCTTCACCCACTTGGAGGTGATCTGGCCGTAGTTGTAGTCCGCCGCCACGACGTAGACCTTCTTGCCGAACCGCTTGAGCGTGAACGGCACCAGCTTGTCCACGTTCTGGGTCGGCGTGGAGCCGGTGCAGAAGCAGTTGCGGTCGCACACGCCACCCTCGTACTGGGTGTTGTAGAAGTACAGTGTGTTGAACCGCTTCAGCACGGGCCGGATAGCCTCGCGCGAGGCCGAGGTGATGCCGGCGTGCACCACCGCCACCTTCTCCTTGGTGGCCGCCTCCGTGGCGAACTGCGTGTAGAGCTGGATGTTCGATTGCGCGTCGTAGCTGATGAGCTTGATCTGCTTGCCCAGGAGTCCGCCCGAGGCGTTGATCTCCTCGACCGCGTAGGTCAGGCAGTCGACCATCGGCCGCCCATAGATGTCGAGGCCGCCCGAGAGATCGTGGATGCTCGCCACCTTGATGACGTCGGCCTGCGCGAGCGAGCCGCGCACGACCCACGGGCCGAGGGACACTGCGCCGAGTGTTGCGCCAGCGGTCTTGAGGAATCTCCGACGGTCGGCTCGCATGAGTACCTCCGAGCGAATGGTTTGAGGACCAGCTCGTGCGCGTCGCGCGGGCCAGAGTCTAGGCCCGGTGATTCGGGATGTCAAGGCGCACGACCCGACACCTGGCTAACCGTGGGCACTCCGGCCCTCTTGCCTGCCTCGCCCCGCGGGTCTATAGTTCGCGCCCGATGGATCTCGCGGCCGTTCTCGCCCTGGAAATCCTGAACGGTATCGCCAGCCTCGTGCTCATCAGCGTCGGGCTCGCGATAGTCTTCGGCATGATGCGCGTGATCAACCTGGCCCACGGCGAGTTCCTCATGCTGGGCGGCTACGCCGCCATCGTGGCCACCAACCACGGCGTCAACATCTGGATCGCGATGCTGGTAGTGTCGCCGATCGTGGTCGGCATCATCGGCGTCATCGCCGAGCGCCTGATCATCCGCGTGCTCTACGGCCGCATGATCGACACTCTCCTCGCCACCTGGGGGCTCAGCCTGTTCTTCATCGGGCTGGTGACGACGATCTTCGGCAACACGGTGGCCGGGATCGGCGCGCCACTGGGCGGCGTCGCGGTGGGGCGCTACAGCATCAGTCTCTACCGGCTTCTGCTGGTCGGCGTCGCGGCGGCCATGCTGCTGGCCATCTACGTGGTGCTGCGCACGACCCGTCTCGGTCTTCTCGCGCGCGGCACGATGGAGAACCCTAATATGGCCGCCGCGCTCGGCGTGAGCCCACCGCGCGTGTACGCCGCCACCTTCGGCGTGGGCGCCGCGCTGACTGGCCTGGCCGGCGGCCTGCTCGCGCCGATCTCGGGCGTGCTGCCCACGGTGGGCGCCGCCTACGTGGCCAAGGCGTTCATCACCGTCATCAGCGGCGGCACGGCCATCATCGCGGGAACGGCCAGCGCCGCCTCGCTCTTCGGCACGGTGAACCAGCTGCTGACCTATTTCACCACGCCGGTCATCGGCGAGGCCGGGCTATTGGCCGCCGCGGTCCTGCTGTTGCGCGTGCTCCCGCACGGTATCACCGGCAAGTTGTTCCGGCGCAGCCTGTGATTCTCCGTCGCGTCAGTCCGGGTATCGTCGTGACGGCCGCGGTGATGGTCGCGGTCGCCGTGGGCGCGCCGCTCGTCGTCGACCAGTTCCAATTGCTGCAGCTCACGGTGTTCGCGAGCATGTGCATCCTCGCACTGAGCCTGGGCGTGGTGTGGGGCTACGGCGGCATCCTGTGCTTCGGGCAGTCGGCGTTCTTCGGTCTGGGCGCCTACACCTACGCGGTCACCGCCGTGAACCTCGGCGAGTCCACGCTGGCTATCGTGCTGTCCATGGTGGTGCCCGCCATCTTTGCCGCGCTCCTCGGCTACTTCATGTTCTACGGACGGCTGAGCGACGTCTACCTGGGGGTCATCACGCTCAGCGTCACGCTCATCTTCTTCAACCTGACCAACAGCACGGCGGGCGACGCGTATCGCATCGGGAGCGCGCGTCTGAACGGCTTCAACGGCATGCCCTCGCTGCCCACCTTCAACGTGCCGGGCAATCCGGGGCGCCTGCTGGATCCGACCGAGACGTTCTATCTCGTCAATGCGCTGCTGCTGATCGTCTACGTCGGGCTGCACGCGCTGCTGACCAGCCACTTTGGTCGCGTGGTGGTGGCGGTCCGCGAGAACGAGACGCGCTGCGAGCTGCTCGGCTACGACGTGCGCCGGCACAAGCTGCTCATCTTCAGCCTGGGCGGCGCCATCGCGGGCCTGGCCGGCAGCCTCTTCGCCAACTGGGGCGCCTTCGTCAGCCCCAACGTTTTCAGCCTCACCACGACGTCGCAGATCATCATCTGGGTGATCGTCGGCGGGCTCGGCACACTGGCGGGGCCCATCATCGGGTGCGTGGTCATGCAGTACCTGGCCACCGAGCTCGGGACGCAGCAGCTCGCCAACACCAGCCTGATCTTCGGGATCATCTTCCTGGCCTTCGTGCTGCTGGTGCCCCGCGGCATTGTGCCGTCGCTCCGCGTCCTGCGGGCGCGACTGTCGGCCGCGCGGGCGCGTCCCGCCGCCCAGGCGCGTCACGGGGCATGACGGACCCGATACTGCAGACGATCGGGCTGTCGGTCCGGTTCGGCGGCGTCGAGGCCGTGCGCGACGTGAACCTCTGCCTGGCCGAGCGCGAGCTGCGCTGCCTCATCGGCCCCAACGGCGCGGGCAAGAGCACGCTCTTCAAGCTGCTCACCGGCCAGCTGCAGCCAACCTCCGGGCGCATCCTGTTCCATGGCGAGGACATCACCGGCGACCACACGCACGCCATCGCCCGGCGCGGCATCGGCATCAAGACGCAGGTGCCGAACCTCTTCGACGGGCTCACCGTGCGCGAGCATCTCTGGCTCGCCGCACGCCGCACCAACTCCCGCGCGCGCGCCGACGCCATCACCGATGAGATCCTCGAGCGCGTAGGACTCGGCCAGGAGGCCGGCGGCGTGGTAGGTCGCCTCTCGCACGGCCTGCGCCAGTGGGTGGAGCTCGGCACCGTGCTGGCGGGCAACCCGGAGCTGATCCTGCTCGACGAGCCGGCGGCCGGCATGACGCACGACGAGGTGGCGCGCACCGCCGAGCTGATCCGCGAGATCAACCGGACTCACGCGCTCATCGTGGTGGAGCACGACATGCAGTTCGTGCGGATGATCGCCCGCACGGTGACGGTGATCCACCAGGGCGCGGTGCTGGTGGAGGACACGATGGACCGGATCCTCAAGAACACCGCCGTGCGCGACATCTACCTCGGCAAGCACGGCGGGGCCTGAGCCGTGCTCCTGCGCGCGACCGAGGTGAGCGCCCGCTACGGACGCATCCCGATCCTCAACGGGATCGACCTGCAGGTGGCGGCCGGCGAGTTCGTTGGCGTGCTGGGGCACAACGGGATGGGCAAGACGACGCTGCTGCGCACGCTGATGGGCTTCGTGCCCGCTCAGCGCGGGCGCATCACCTTCGACGAGGTCGACATCACCCGCGAGCCGCCCTACGCGCGCGCGCGGCGCGGCCTCGGCTACGTGCCGCAAGGTCGCGAGATCTTTCCCGGCCTCAGCGTTCGCGACAATCTCCGGATGGGGTTCGCCGGCCGCGGCGCCAAGGAGCGCATCGACGCGATCCTGGCCACCTTCCCGCGCCTGACGCCTCTGCTCAATCGCCGGGGCGGCGCGCTGAGCGGTGGCGAGCAGCAGCTGCTGGCCATCGCGCGCTGCCTCGCCGGCCAGCCGAAGTTGATCCTCTTCGACGAGCCGACCGAAGGCATCCAGCCGTCGATCATCGAGGAGCTGGTCGGCGTCCTGCGCCAACTTCACCACCGCGAGGGGGTGACGATCCTCCTGGTCGAGCAGAACCTCGAGTTCATCGCCGAGCTGGCCCAGCGCGTGCTGATCATCCAGAAGGGCACGATCCTGCGCGAGCTGCGGCCGGAGGAGTTGCGTCACACCGACGTGTTGAGCGAGTTCGTGGGCGTGGCGGCGGATGGCGAGGCGCCGTCCGGCCGGGCCATGCGCGAGCGGTGAGCGTTCAGCTCATTCTACGGAGGCCCACGCCTCTGGGAGGACAGCCGCCGAAGGTCGAGACCCACGCGGATGCTCACCAGCCGCACCCCACCATCACGACTACCTTCACCCGAGCGGCGGCCTAGGCGGTGATTGAGGGCCATCCGGACTTGCAACCGGATATCCAAGTGGCCTATCTGACATTTTGTAGTCGACTAACTATCTGATATAAATGCATGTATGGCGAGTATTGACCAGGACATTAAAGAGGACATCAGATCGGCCCCGGATCGCGGCGAGCCAACCGCGCTGATGGAGCCGTTGCTGCTTGGCGAGGCCGCCGCCCGCCGCGCCGGCCTGCCCGACCTGGCCCTGGAGCTCGGGCAGCGGAGCGCCGGGTTCCAACGCTCCCTGCCCGCCAGCCTGCTGATCTCGCTGGCCGACCTGGTCCGCACGATGAACTGCTACTACAGCAACCTCATCGAGGGCCACGCCACGCATCCGGTCGACATCGAGCTGGCGCTCAAGGGCGACTACAGCCGGGACGCCCGCAAGCGCGACCTGCAGCTCGAGGCCCAGGCGCACATCACGGTCCAGCAGTGGATCGACGCGGGCGGCCTGGACGGGCGCGTCGTCACGGAGGATTCCATCCGGGAGATCCACCGCCGCTTCTGCGAGCATCTGCCCTCCGACCTGCTATCCGTCGAAGATCCGCTAACGAAGGAAAGGGCCCAAGTCATTCCGGGCGCCCTGCGGACCCGCGACGTCAAGGTCGGCCAGCACGTCGCCATCAGCCCGGGCGCCGTGCCGCGCTTCCTGGGCCGCTTCCAGGAAGTCTACGGCGGCCTCGGCACCGCGGATACCGTCATCGCGGCCGCGGCCGCTCATCACCGCCTCCTCTGGATCCACCCGTTCCTCGACGGCAACGGGCGCGTGGCCCGCCTGCTTTCCCACGCCATGCTGCTCGCCACGCTCAGGACCGGGGCCGTCTGGTCGATCGCCCGGGGCCTCGCCCGCAGCGTGGAGGCCTACAAGGGCCACCTCGCCGCCTGCGACCAGACCCGTCGCAACGATCTCGACGGCCGCGGCCCCTTGAGCGAGGAGGCCCTCGTGGTCTTCACCGAGTTCTTCCTGAAGACCTGCATCGACCAGGTCGCCTTCATGGAGTCGCTGATCCAGCCCGACGCGCTGCGGGCTCGCATCCTGACGTGGGCCGCGGAGGAGATCCGGCTGAATCGCCTGCCGCCGAAGTCCGGCGAGATCATCCAGGCGGTCCTCTACCGGGGCGATCTGCCGCGCGCCGAGACGCCGGGGGTCGTGGGCGCGGGCGAGCGCCATGCCCGCCGCATCGTCGCCGCGCTGCTCGACCGGGGTGTGCTCGTCTCCGAGAGCACGCGCGCGCCGTTGCGCCTGGCGTTTCCCGCCGCTCTCGCGTCGCGCTGGATGCCGGGGTTGTTCCCGGAGCGAGCCTAGACCAAGCGCATGTCCATTCTCGATATCCTGCTCGGCAAGCCTCTCGCCACCTCCGACGAGCGGGGCGAACAGGTGGGAGTGTCCGCCGGAATCCCCATCTTCGGGCTCGACGCCCTCAGCTCCGCCGCGTACGGCCCCGAAGCCGCGCTCACCCTGCTGATTCCGCTAGGACTCGCCGGGGTCGCCCACATCGTGCCCATCAGCGCGAGCATCATCGTGCTGCTCACGATCGTCTATTTCTCCTATCGTCAGACGATTGCCGCTTATCCGGGTGGGGGTGGCTCCTATACGGTGGCCTCGGAGAATCTCGGCACATTCCCCGGCCTGCTCGCCGCGGCCGCACTCATGCTCGACTACATTCTTACCGCCGCGGTCGGGATCTCCGCGGGTGTCGGCGCCTTGGTGTCCGCGGTCCCGACCCTCGAGCCGCACACGCTGTCGCTGTGCCTCGGGATTCTCGCGCTGGTCACCCTGGTGAACCTGCGCGGCGTCCGCGAAGCCGGCATCGTCTTCATCCTTCCCACTTACCTCTTCGTCGGCACGCTGCTGCTCACCATCGCCGTTGGCCTCTCAAAGACGATCCTCGCCGGCGGACATCCCGTCCCGGTCGTCCCCCCTCCGGCGCCTCTGCCGGCGGCGACCGCCGTCGTCGGGCTGTGGCTGCTGTTGCAGGTGTTTTCGAACGGCTGTACCGCGATGACCGGCGTCGAAGCGGTCAGCAACGGCGTGCGCGCCTTTCGGGAGCCGACCGTCAACACCGCCCAGCGCGCGCTGACCGTGATCATCGGCCTCCTGATCGTTCTGCTCGCCGGCATCGCCTACCTCGTCCGCGCCTACGGCATC
>DASZJM010000165.1:0-16430 GCA_035948165.1 Candidatus Methylomirabilota bacterium | reverse complement strand
TTCCTCTCGAGCGTGGTGCTGGGCGAGGAGATGGCGCGCTGCCGCTCCGGCGGTGTCGCTTTCAGCGTGCTGGTGCACACCGACATGTCCTCGCCCTGGCTCACCCGCTACGGCACCCCCGCGCAGAAGCAGGCCTACCTGCCCGGCATCGTGCGCGGGGAGACGGTCTGCGCGCTCGGCATCACCGAGCCCGGCACCGGCTCGGACATGGCCGGCATCACGACCCGCGCGGTGCGCGACGGTGATCGCTACCTTCTCACCGGCAGCAAGATGTTCATCACCAACGGCGTCCACGGCGATCTCTACTTCGTGGCCGCCCGGACCGGCCCGGGCACGCCCGACCGGCGCCACGCCGGCATCTCGATGCTCCTGGTCGAGCGCGGGACGCCCGGCTTCACGGTGAGCCGGCGGCTCGACAAGATGGGCATGCGCGCCTCCGACACCGCGGAGCTCTCCTTCCAGGAGTGCCCGGTGCCCGCCGCCAATCTGCTCGGCGAGGAAGGGCGCGGCTTCCACCAGCTCGCGGCGGGGCTCCAGCGCGAGCGCATCATGGCCGCGGTGCTCGCGCTCTCGGGGGCGGCCCAGGCGCTCGACGACACCACCGCGTACCTGCGCGAGCGGCAGGCCTTCGACGGGCCGCTCGCGGGCAAGCCGGTGCTGCGCCACCGGGTCGCCGACATGGCCACCGAGATCGAGGCGGCCCGCCATCTGGTCTACCACGCGGCCGCGCTCTACACCGCGGGGCAGGAGTGCGTGACCCCCGTCTCGATGGCCAAGCTCTTCGCCACCGAGGTGGCAAACCGGGTGGCCTACCAGGCGGTCCAGCTCCACGGCGGCTACGGCTACATGCGCGAGTTCCCGGTCGAGCGCTTCTTCCGCGACGTCCGCCTCTGGCCCATCGCCTCCGGCACCTCCGAGATCATGCGCGAGATCATCGCGAAGCGCCTGCTGTCGTGACCACGCCCGCCGCCACTCTCACCCGCGACGGCGTGGTGGCCCGCGTCACCCTCGAGCGCCCGGAGGCCCGCAACGCGCTGAGCCGGGCGATGGCCGACGCGCTGGAGGCCGCGCTCGCGCGCCTGGCCGCCGACGATGAGGCGCGGGTCGTCGTGGTGGCCGGGCGCGGGCGCTCGTTCTGCGCCGGTGCGGACATCGCGGAGATGCCGACGCTCTCCCCCGAGCAGGCGGAGACGCTCGCCGGGCGCTGGCAGGCCATCATGGACGGCTTCGCCGCGCTGCCCCAGGTCACGATCGCGGCGGTGCAGGGCCACGCCCTGGGCGGCGGCCTCATGCTCGCGATCGCCCAGGACCTCCGCGTGGCCGAGACCTCCGCGCGCTTCGGCCTGCCGGAGGTGACCCTCGGCTTCAACCCGGGCTACGGGATCGCGCGGCTGCTCGACGTGGCGGGCGGCGCCCACGCGCGCGATCTGATGCTCACCGCGCGCCGCGTGGACGCGGCGGAAGCGCACCGCATGGGCCTTGTCACGCGGGTGGTGCCCGACGGCGCCCTCGACGCGGCCGCCCTCACCCTCGCGCAGGAGGTGGCCCGGTCGCCGCGTGGCGGGCTCGCGGCCACCAAGGCGATCACCGCCGCGCTCCGCGCCGGGCGGGCCGGCACCGAGCCGCGGGCCTACGGCGCCCTGCGGGCCGCCCCCGAGGCGCAGGCCCGCATCGCCGCCTTCCTCGCCCGCCGTCGGATGCACTAGAGAACAGCTCCGGGGTAGAAAGGAACCGCCATGGCCTCGACGCTGCCGCTCCTCTACACCCACGTGATGGGCAGCCACGGCTTCCCGTCCTGGTTCTGGACCGCGCTCGACCGGATCAAGGCGGGCGAGTACGGGCAGACCGACGTGCGCGAGACGTTCGACGACGCGACCCAGCTCGCGATCCGCGACCAGGAGCGCGCCGGCATCGACGTGCTCTGCGACGGCGAGATGCGCCGCTACTTCTTCGTGCAGACCTTCTACGGCCACATGGACGGGCTCGAGACCCTCGAGCCACTGCGCAAGACCGGCCTCTACGCTTACGACAGCGTGCCGCGCTACCGGGCGACCCGGAAGGTCACGGTGCCGAAGGGCCTCGGGACGGTGGACGAGTTCAAGTACCTGGTGAGCCAGACCGACCGGCCGGTGAAGGCCACGTGCCCGGGGCCGGTGACGCTCTCCATCCACATCCAGACCCGGCCGGGCGACGCCTACGACGGCGACCGCCTCGCGCTCTGCTGGGACCTGGTGCCCGCGGTGAACGCGGAGCTCCGGGCGCTCGCCGCGGCGGGGGCCACCTGGATCCAGGTCGACGAGCCCTCCGCGGCCATCGTGCCCGGCCAGGCCGCCGAGTACGTGAAGATGTTCAACGCCTGCGTGGAGGGCGTGAAGGCGAAGATCGGCTACCACGTCTGCTTCGGCAACCTCCTGTCGCGGCCGCGCGGCAAGCGGTCGTATCGCTGGATGTTCCCGATGCTGCTCGAGACCCGCTGCGACCAGTTCGTCTTCGAGTACGCCAACCGCGAGATGGCCGAGATCGAGATGTGGAGGGAGATCGGGGTCGACCGGGAGATCGCGTGCGGGGTGGTTGACGTGAAGAGCTTCTACATGGAGACTCCCGAGGACGTCGCGGAGCGGGTGGCCCTCTGCCTGGAGCACATCCCGGCCGAGCGGCTCTCGCTGCTCCCCGACTGCGGCTTCTTCCCGGTGCCGCGCTGGGTGGCCTTCGAGAAGCTCAAGCGCCTCGCCGCGGGCGTGGCGCTCGCGCGCAAGCGGCTGGCCGGTTGATCACACGACTCTCAACGACGAGGGGGAACGCGATGGCGACGACGAGACGCGAGTTCCTGAAGGTGGCCGGCGCGGCCGCGACGGTCGGGGCGGTCGGCTTCCCCGCGGTGGCCCGCGGCCAGGCCAAGCCGGGCGTGCCGTCGGATCCGGTCAAGATCGGCGTCCTCGCCATCCGGGCGGGCATCGCCGCGCCGGTCGGCCAGGCCGGCCTGCGCGGCACCGAGTGGTGGGTCGAGCGGGTGAACAAGGCGGGCGGCATCCTGGGGCGCCCGGTGCAGCTCGTGGTGGAGGAGGAGTCGACCCCCAAGGACACCGTCGAGCGCTACCGCAAGCTCATCCTGCAGGACAAGGTCGAGGTGGTGATCGGCGGCATCTCCACCGGGGTGACCCTGGCCCTGGGTCCGGTCGCAGAGGAGATGGAGGTGCCGTGGCTCTCCTGGGACGGCACCACCCAGAAGGGCGTCGAGGAGACCATGCCCAACCCCAAGTGGGCCTTCCGCAGCGTGGACAACGAGGTGGAGGCCATCGTGGCCGGCCAGCTCACCCCCAAGTACTTCAAGGGCATCAAGACGGTGGCCGGCATCGGCAACGACTACTCCTACGGGCATGACTGCTGGGAGACCTACCAGGCGGTGCTGAAGCGCTACATCCCCGACGTGAAGTTCGTGCTCGAGCTCTTCCCCAAACTGGGGGTGACCGACTTCACCTCGCACATCGCGGCCATCCAGCAGGCCAAGCCCGATCTGCTGATGTGCTCGTTCTGGTCGGGCGACGCCACCATCATCATGAAGCAGGCCGCCGCGGTCGGCCTCTTCAAGAGCATGAAGGGCGTCTTCACCACCGCGGGCGGGGTGCACGACTCGCTCAAGAAGGAGTTCACCCCGGAGGGGCTGCTGCTCGGCTACAACACCATGTACTTCGACGATCCCAAGGGCGGCCCGCTGCTCAAGCAGTTCGTGCGCGAGTACAAGGCCAAGTACAACGAGTACCCGGCCTACGAGTGCGACCACGCCTACTTCAACATCGAGTCCTACCGGGCCGCGGTGGAGAAGGCCTACGCGACCACCAAGAAGTGGCCGAGCAAGGCCGAGGTGGTGAAGGCGCTCGAAGGCATCGAGGTCGACTCGCTCTCGGGCAAGCGGTCGTGGCGCGCCGACCACGTGCAGATGTGCAACTTCTACCAGGGCGTCACCACCCACAAGAACGGCTACGACTTCGTCACCATCGACCCGATCGAGGTGGTCTCGACGAAGACCGCCATGAAGCCGGCCGGCGCCAAGCTCATCGAGTGGATCAACGGCTGGAAGATCTGATCTGACCGCGAACGTCGTCAATATCCTGATGGGCGGCGTCTTCCACGCCGCCATCCTGTTCCTGGTCGCGGCGGGCCTGCAGCTCGTGTTCGGGGTGCAGAAGATCTTCAACCTCGCGTGCGGCTCGTTCTACGCCCTCGGCGCCTACACCGGCATCTCGGCGGTGGCCTTCTTCACCGGCCACGGCGGGGCGCCCGCCCTGTTCGTGATCCCGCTCGCGCTGGGCGGCCTCGCCGCGGGGCTGGTGGGCCTGGTGGTGGAGCGCGGGCTGCTGCGCTTCGTCTACGACCGCGACGAGACCTTCCAGCTCCTGCTCACCTTCGCGCTGGTGCTGATGCTGGAGGACCTCATCCGCCTGACGTGGGGCACCGCGCCCGCCTCGACGGGCGGGCTCTACCTGGCCTACGGGCAGGTGCGGCTGCTCGGGGCCGCGGTGCCGGTCTACAACCTGATCGTGATCGCGGCGAGCCTCGCCATCGCGCTCGGCATGGGCTTCATGCTGACCCGCACCGCGTTCGGCCGCATCATCCGGGCCGCCGCCGACAACCGCGAGATGGCGGAGGCGCTCGGGGTCGACATGCGCTCCGTCTACGCGCGCGTGTTCACCCTCGGCACCATGCTCGGCACACTCGGCGGCGCGCTCGTCATCCCGGCCACCGCGGCCATGAGCGAGATGGGCATCGAGCTGATCGTGGAGGCCTTCGCGGTGGTGGTGATCGGCGGACTCGGCAGCATGCGCGGCGCGTTCCTGGGCGCGCTCGTGGTGGGGATGCTGCGCTCGACCGCGATCTCGGTCTATCCCGAGCTCGAGATGCTGCTCATCTACCTGATCGTGATCGCGGTGCTGCTCTGGCGCCCGCGCGGGCTCTTCGGGGCCGCGGCCGCGTGAGGACCGCGGTCGTCCTCGGCGTGGTGGGCGCCGCCGTCGTCGTCCTACCCCTGGTCGCCCCGCCCTACTACGCGATCCTGATGCTGCCGTTCATGGCCTACGGGGTGGTGCTGCTCGGCTTCAACCTGCTCTTCGGCTACACCGGCCTCGTCTCGTTCGGGCACGCCCTCTTCATCGGCGTCGGGGCCTACACCGGCGCGGTGCTGACCACCCGGCTCGGGGTGCGCCACATGGAGCTGATCCTGCCCGCGGCCGCGCTGGCCGCCGCGGTGGTGGCCGCGCCGGTGGGGGCGCTCTGCGTGCGCTACGTGAAGATCTACTTCGGCATGCTGACGCTCGCGTTCGGGATGGTCTTCTACACCTTCCTGCTCAAGTTCTACCGCCTCACCGGCGGGGACGAGGGCATGCGGATGCTCCGGCCCTCGCTCCTCGGGAGCGAGTGGGCCGGCTTCAACAAGACCGCCTACCTCGTCGGCCCCTACTACTACTTCTCGCTCGCGGTGCTGGTCCTCGCCACCGTCGTGATGTGGCGCATCGTCGGCTCCCCGTTCGGGCTCTGCCTGCGGACGATCCGGGACAATCCGCTCAAGGCCGAGAGCCTGGGGGTGAGCGTGCCGCGCTACCGCTGGTCCGCCTTCATGATCTCGGCGGTGTACGCGGCGGTGGGCGGGGCCCTGCTCGCGCCGCCCACCGGCAACGTGGACCCGACGCTCGCCTACTGGACCCACTCCGGCAACGTGGTCTTCATGGTCCTGCTCGGCGGCTTCGCCTCCTTCTTCGGGCCGCTCGTGGGCGCCTTCGCGTTCATCTTCCTGCAGGACACCGTGATGTCGGTGGTGCCGTACTGGCGGCTCATCTTCGGCGCGGTGCTCGCCTTCATCGTGATCTTCGCGCCGGGCGGGCTCATGGGGCTCTTCGCGTCCCGGCGCCCGCCGGTCGAGGCCGGGCGCGGGTGATCCTCGAAGCGCGGGATCTCCGTCAGCGCTACGGGGCCTACGTGGCCCTCGATGGGGTCAGCCTCGCCATCGCGGAGGACGAGTTCGTCTCCATCATCGGCCCCAACGGGGCGGGCAAGTCCACCCTGATCAACGTGCTCACCGGGGTGCTGCCGCCCAGCGAGGGGCACGTGCACTTCAAGGGCCGCGACATCGCGGGCGTTGGTCCAGTCGCGCTCGCGCGGCTCGGCATGGCCCGCAGCTTCCAGCTCGTGCAGATCTTCCCCGAGCTGACGGTGGCCGAGACGCTCCAGGCCGCGGTGGTCTCGCGCCTCGGCCGCGGGGCGCGGCTCTTCGCCTCCCTCCGGGGCGACCGCCGGGTCCACGCGGAGGCGATGGAGGTGGCCGAGCTCTTCGGGCTCGCGGCCAAGGCTCACGTCCTCGCCCGCGTCCTGCCCCAGGGGGACAAGAAGCTGCTCGACGTGGCCTCCGCGTTCACGCTCCGTCCCGAGATCATCCTGCTGGACGAGCCCACCAGCGGGGTGAGCACCGCCGACAAGCACGCGGTGATGGAGATCCTGGTGACCGCGGCGCGGCGCATCGGCCTCCGCTCGATCATCCAGGTCGAGCACGACATGGACATCGTGTTCGGCTACTCGGACCGCATCATCGCGCTCCACCAGGGCCGGGTGCTCGCCGACGCGACGCCGGCCGCGATCCGCGCCGACGCGCGCGTGGTGGACACGGTCATCGGGCGCGGCGCGCGGTGAGGGAGAGGTCCGCGTGCTGAGGGTCGACGCCGTCGACGTCTTCATTCAGTCGAGCCACATCCTCCGCCGCGTGTCCCTCGAGGTGAACGAGGGGGAGGTGGTGTGCCTGGTCGGCCGCAACGGAGCCGGCAAGTCCACCACCCTCCGCACCATCATGGGGTACCTGCGCCCGCGCGCGGGCCGGATCCGGCTCCGTGACGAGGACATCCACGGCCGGCGCACCCACGAGATCGCCCGCCGGGGGCTCGCCTTCTCGCCGGAGGACAGCGGCATCTTCCCGGACCTCACGGTGGCGGAGAACATCGAGATCTCGACCTGGACGCGCCCCGGCGGACGCCCCGCCGCCGAGCGCATCGAGCGCGCCTACGAGGTGTTCCCGGTGCTGCGAAAGTACCGCGCGCGCAAGGGGCCCGAGATGAGCGGGGGCGAGCGCAAGATGCTCTCGGTGGCCCGCGCGCTCGCGCTCGACCCCGCGATGCTCCTGCTCGACGAGCCCTTCGAGGGGCTCTCGCCCGCCATCGTGCCCACCGTGAGCCGGGGTCTCGCCGAGATCACCCAGCGCGGCCACGCGATCCTGCTCGCGGAGTCGAACATCCACCACGTGCCCGAGTTCGCCACCCGCCTCTACGTGATCGAGCGCGGCGAGATCATCTTCGCAGGGCCACCGGACGCGGTGCGGCGAGATCCGGCCACGATGCGGGTCATCGGCGGGACGCCCTGAGGGACGCCACGACCGGTCGCCATTGACCAGGCCGGCCGGAGATAGGATGCTTTCCTGGGTCCGGGCCCGGCATGGGCCCGGACACTACAGCGCGTAGCCCAGGAGGACAGGCAGATGGCCGCTCTCCCGTTGATCCCCTCCACCGTCGTCGGCTCGCACGGCAAGCCGGGCTGGTGGTTCACCGCGGTGAAGGCCTACGAGACGGGGGCCATGGGGCCCGCCGACCTCGAGGAGATGTTCGACGACGCGGCCGACACCGCGATCCGGGACATGGATCGGGCCGGGCTCGACATCATCACCGACGGGGAGGTGCGACGCCTCGACGGCTACGTCGATTCGTACTACGCCATCATCAAGGGCATCGAGCCGCTGCCGGTGCGCCGCAAGGCGGGGCCCTGGGGCTACGACCAGCAGACCCGCTACGAGGCCACCGGGCGCATCGAGACCCCGCCGGGCGGACTCGGCATCGTCAAGGAGTTCGAGTACCTGAAAGCCCACACCCCCCGCGGCACCAAGGCCACCTGCGCGGGCCCGCTCACCTTCGGCTCGCGCATCCACCCGGGCAAGATGTACAAGGGCGTGGTCGACGTGGCCGAGCGCTTCGCGGAGGTGATCAACGCCGAGCTGCGCGCCCTCGTGGAGGCGGGCGCCGACTTCATCCAGCTCGACGAGCCCGCGCGCGGCAACGTGAGCGGCGAGGAGATGGCGCGGCTCTACAACCTCGCCACCGACGGGGTGAAGGCCAAGCTCGCCTTCCACATCTGCTTCGGCAACCGGTTCGGCCGCTCCCGCTTCGACCGATCGTACCGGCCCTATTTCCCGGGCATCCTCAAGTGTCGGGCCGATCAGCTCGTGCTCGAGTTCGCGGGCCGGGAGTTCTCCGAGCTCGATCTCTGGAAGGAGTACGGCCAGGACCGCGAGCTGGGTGCCGGCGTCGTCGACGTGAAGGGCTTCTACCCGGAGAGCCCCGAGGAAGTGGCGGGCCGCATCCGTCGCGTCCTCGCGGTCTGTCGCCCGGAGAAGCTCTACGTGAATCCGGACTGCGGCTTCGGCTGGTCGCCGCGCTACATGTGCAATCAGAAGGTGCGCACCCTTGCAGCCGGCGCCGCGCTCGCGCGCGCGGAGCTGACCGGCACTCGCTAGATCCGGCCGCGGCCTCTTGTGCGCGGGGGCGCGCGCCGCCCTGCAAGCGGCTTGTGAGCACAAAGTGCGCTCGCTTCTGGTCCCTCGTCCTGCCACTTCTTGCGAGTGTCAACGTTCGATCGTCCGCTTTCTGACACGGTAATCGTAAGCATTCCGGGCGTTTGAGCGAGCGTGTCCGCGTGGCACCCCGCTTGCTGTGACACGTCCCGCCGGCGCACGGAATCTCAAGCGGTCCGGCCAAAGGGAGCGAGCGAACATGTTCCGACCGAAGATCTTCGCGATGGCGGCCGCGCTGCTGTGCGCGAGCCCGGTTCTCGCGGCGGCCGAGCCGGAGGAGAGCGCCGGAGTCGTCACCACCGTGAACGGCGACGCCACCCTGCTTCGCGCGGTGGCCGCCGCCCAGCCCGTCTCGCTGCAGATGCGGGACGAGATCTTCGTCCGGGATCGGATCCAGACTCGCGAGCGCTCGCTGGTCCGCGTGCTCCTGGGGGGCAAGGCCCTGATCACGGTGCGTGAGCTGTCGGTCCTCACCGTGACCGAGGAAGCGGGCCGGGTCACCGTCGATCTGCAGTCCGGCAAGGTGGGTGTGGCGGTGGTCAAGGCGCGGATGCGCCCGGGCGAGGTCATCGAGATTCGCTCCCCGAACGCGACGGCCGCCGTGCGGGGCACCGTCTTCGTGGTCGAGGTGGACCCGATGCAGCCCGGGCAGCCGGGCGGGGCGCCCACGACCACGACCCGCGTGCACCTCTTCCACGGGGCGCTCGACGTGAGCGCGCGTCTCGATCCCAACAACGCGACCGTCCGGCTCGCCGAGCTGCAGAGCGTGGTGGTGGCCGGCAACGTGCTCGGCAGCGTGAAGCCCATCTCGCGGGACGCGGTGGCCGCGCTGACCGCAGACCTGAAGCCGCGCCAGGTACAGGTGCCGGACGCCCCCGGTGAGTTCATCGGCGGGCTGGTGGCCCGCGAGCAGGGTCGCGCGGTGATGCTCGCATCCGCGCTCCTGGCCCCGACTCCCACGGCTCCGGTGCAGGGTGCGCTCAAGAACGTGAAGGGCACGGTGAGCGGGCTGAACCAGGTGGTCACGAATGTCACCGGCAACACCGCGGAGACGCTCGAGCGCCTGATGGACAGCCTGGGCCTCGAGACCGTCGGTGACGCGCTCGGCAACACGGTCGGCGCGCTCGGCACGAACGTGGTGGGCGGCGCTCTCGACGGTGTGGGCGGCGTGGTCAGCGGCCTTGGCGGCACGGTCGCGGGGCTCGGCAACACCGCGAGCGGGCTCGGCGGCACGGTCGCTGGCCTGGGCGGTGCCGTCGGTGGCCTGGGCGGCACGGTCGGTGGGCTCGGCGGCACCGTCGGTGGCCTGGGCGGCACGGTCGGTGGGCTCGGCGGGACCGTCGGAGGGCTCGGCGGCACCGTTGGTGGCCTGGGCGGCGCGGTCGGCGGGACCGTCGGTGGCCTGGGCGGCGCGATCGGCGGGACCGTCGGTGGCCTGGGCGGCGCGATCGGTGGCCTCGGCGGCACGGTCGGCGGAACAGTTGGAGGCCTGGGTGGCGGGACCGCGGGCGGGGTCGTCGGCGGACTCGGTGGCGGTCTGGGTCATCTCCTCGGTCACTGACCTCATCCACCCAGAGACTCAATCATGATCGACTCCGATTTCTCGGGCGCGACCGGCCTGCCTGGCGTGGTCTGGTATCCCATCGATTTCTCGCGGGGGCAGATCATCGCCGAGCTGCCGGATGACCTGGAGCCCCGGCTCCTGCCTGCCGGAAGCTCCCCGCACTTCGGTGGCAGCGATCCGGCGTCGGTACTGCTGCTCGATGATCCGGACGCCGGGCTGATCGAGGCGGCCCGTCGGGCGCTTATCCCGGTGGTGGTCGTCTCCGACGCCGCCGAGAGCGCCCCGGTGGCCCGGGGCTACGTTTCGCTGACCCTACCGGTGAGCCCGGCCACCCTCGCGAGCGTGCTCCGGGCGGCCTGCGAGCAGGCCCGCGTCACCCGGGAGGCCCGGGAGACGACCCGGCAGCTCGAGGAGCTGAACGCGATCGGCGTCCGGCTCTCGGGCGAGCGGGATACCAAGCTGCTGCTCGACCTCATCCTGACCAAGGCGCGCACGATCACCCGGAGCGACGCCGGCTCCATCTATCTGGTCGAGGCGTCCACGGACGGCGCGCGCCAGCTCCGGTTCGAGCTGGCCCAGAACGAGAGTGTGCCGGTCGAGTTCAACTCGGTCGCGCTGCCGCTCAACCCGAAGAGCCTCGCCGGGCACGTGGCCCTCACCGGCGAGATCCTGCACGTGGACGACGCCTACGCCCTGCCGGGCCAGTGCGCCTACCGCTTCAACCCCGAGGTCGACGCGCTGGCCGGGTACCGCACCAAGTCGATGCTGGTGCTCCCGATGAAGACGCCGGGGGACGAGATCATCGGGGTGCTCGAGCTGATCAACTGCAAGCGCGAGAGCGGTCGGCCGTTCCCCTCGAGCGAGGCCATCGAGCGCGAGGCCCTGCCCTACTCGCCCGCGTTCCGGAACCTGGCCGCCTCGCTGGCCTCGCAGGCTGCGGTGGCGCTGTCCAACAGCAACCTCTTCCGCGAGCTGACCCGGCGGCAGGGCCGCCTCGAAGCCCTCGTGGACGTGAGCCAGCGGGTCACTCGCCTCTGGCCCCCGGCGACCGTCCAGCGGCGCATCGCCGACCTCTACTGCAACCTGCTCCAGGCCGAAGTGGTGGCCTTCCACCTGATCGAGGACGGCCGCCTCGTCCGGGCCGAGGCCCGGGGCGAGGGCGTGGACGTCCTACTCCCCGCCGACATCACGGTGGGCGACGGGCCACTCGGCCAGGTAGCGGCCTCCGGCGAGCCCCTGGCAATCCCGGAAGTGGTGGGCAGCGCCAGCCTGACTCCGGCCCAGGCCGAGATTGTGGCCCGGCTCAGCCTCCGCGCCTGGCTCTCGGTGCCGGTCCGGGCCGGCGATCGCCTCGTCGGGGTGCTGAGCGCGGTGACCAGCCAGCCGAGCACCTGCTCGGAGGACGACGTGGCGGTGGCCACGACCTTCGCAGCCCAGGCGGGCATTGCGGTGGAGAACTCTCGTCTGTACGCCGAGCTCGAGCGGGCCCTGGAAGGGGTCCAGAAGTCCCAGGACCAGCTGGTCCAGGTCGAGCGGCTCCGGGCTCTGGGCGAGATGGCGGCCGGTGTCGCCCACGATTTCAACAACCTGCTCGCCATCGTGATGCTGCGGACCGAGCTTCTGCTGGCCCGCAACCAGCCCCAGGAGGTGGCCGAGAGCCTCGGCCTCATTCGTCAGGCGGCCCAGGACGGCGCGCAGACCGTCCGCCGGATCCAGGAGTTCACTCGCACCCGCAGCATCCGTCCGTTCAGCCCGGTGGACATGAACAAGGTCATCCGCGAGGTGGTGGACCTGGCCCGGCCGCGATGGAAGGACCAGGCCCAGAGCTGCGGCGTCACCTATGACGTGCAGGTCGAAGAGGGGCAGGTCCCCAAGGTGGCGGGCACCGCGGAGGAGCTCCGCGAGGCCTTCCTGAACCTGCTGAACAACGCGCTCGACGCGATGCCCGCGGGCGGCCGGTTCACGTTCCGGACCCTCACGGAGGGGGGCCGCGTCGTGGTTCGGGCCGAGGACGGCGGCTGCGGCATGTCCGAGGAGACCCGCCGACGGGTCTTCGAGCCCTTCTTCTCCACCAAGGGCGCCCAGGGCAACGGGCTCGGCCTGGCGGTGGTGTGGGGCATCGTGACCCGGCACAGCGGCGAGGTCCAGGTCGAGAGCACGCTCGGGCGCGGGACCACCTTCGTGGTGAGCCTCCCGGTCCCGGCGGAGCTACCCGTGGATGCCAGCGCCCAGGGGCCGGCGACCATTCCGGTCGGCAAGCGGGTCCTCGTGGTCGAGGACAACCCGGAGATCCTCCACTCGCTGGGTGACCTCCTCCGGGAGAGCGGCTGCCGGGTGATCGAGGCCCCCGACGGCCTGGCCGGCATTGCCCGGCTCGAGGCCGAGCCGGTCGATCTGGTGCTGACGGACCTGGCCATGCCCGGGGCCTCCGGCTGGGAGGTCGCGACCGCCTGCCGCGAGAAGTTCCCGAGCACCCCGATTGGACTCATCACCGGCTTCGGCGATCGGCTCGAGCCGGATAAGATCGAGCGGCATGGCGTCCGCTTCGTGGTCGCCAAGCCGTTCACGTCGACCGAGCTGCTCCGAGAAGTCGCAGCAGCTCTCAAAGCTGACTAGGGGGCCGCCGGTTGACCGCCGGCGGCCCGACGGCGCTCGTAGTGGCGCCGGCTCTTCGCCCGGTTCCCGCAGGTCCGCATGTCACACCACCGCCGGCTCCGGTTCTTCGTGGCGTCCATGAAGAGCCAGCCACAGTCATAACTGGCACACTCACGTACGAAGGTTAGGTCAGGCGAGGTCAAGAGCTCGGCTGCGGATCGCGCCACCCACCACGCCACGCGGTCCAGATCCGGTGCTGCCCCCGGCCATCCCCACTCGAAGCGCGACCCGGACGGGGTCAGCCCACCATGGGTCATCGCACGGCCTATCGATCGATTGAGGGTTTGAAGGTCGACGCCAGGGGCGGGCAGGCCGGCGGCCCGCGCGGAGAACACCGCGTACATCGATTCGCGGAGGGCGCGCGTCTGGGCCAGCGTGTCGGCCGCGGTTCGGGTCCCCTGCCGAGCGGTCGCTCCGAGCGCCGCCGCTTCCTCGGGCGTCAGGATCGTCGCCTGCCGCGCCCAGGCGAGCAGGTCATCGTAGGTATCGATCAAATCACGGCGATCGCTACTGGGGCGGGAGCGCACCGTATTCACGAAGTCGAGGCAGAGTCGCCCGGCATTGAACGCGAACTGTTCGCCGGGCGCGATCTTGTCCTCGGCCATGGGGAGCCGAGGATATAACCATCTAACTGGCTTTGGAAAGGGCTAAGTTCTTCGGCCGAGCAATCGCTGGTAGGCGAGGCTGACCAGGAGCAGGACCACGCCGAGGACCAAGAACGACAGGATACGAAGGGACGTCCTGGCCGCGGCGAAATCGACGGCAAACACCTTCAAGACGGTGAGGCCGAGCAGGCCGAGCGCGGCATACCGCACCGCCGCGTTCCGGCGCATGAAGCCCCACGTCAGGGCCAGCGCGGCATACACCGTCCACAGCACCGAGAGCCCGATCTGGATGCGCCAGCCGACATCGCCGACCACCGACCGCCCCGCCAGTCGCGCCGCTGCATCGGCAGCTTCCTGATAGCGGGTCCACGCGAGGCTCAGCACGAAGAGCAGCACGAGGCCAGCCCCACCGGAGACGATTCGCCCGGCGAGGGGCGCCGTGGCGCCCGGAGACCGGGCCAGGGACCCTCCCGCGATACCCATCGCGAGGCAGGCTGCGACCCTGGAGAGCAGCGGCAGGCTGAGGGCCGACCCGGCGACAGCCCGCGCGAGCTCGTCGTCGGCGATCAGGACCCGGGCGCTCACCACGAGAGCCAGCAGCGGGACCGCGACCACGAACGCAGGTGAGCTGGATCCCCGGCCGAGCCAGCCTACCGCCACCAGCTCGAAGGTCAGCAGCGTGGCCGGCCAGAACCCGCTCGGCTCGCGCCAGAACAGCACCGCCAGGGTCCCGATCGAGGCCACCCACAGCACCGCCTGCAGCATGCGGGGATTGGGCCCGTACTGCCCCTCCACGGCCAATCGGCCCGCGAAGCGCCCCCCCATGACGAGGGCCAGCACGACCGCGAGGTGGATCAGGAACGTCAGGTTCCAGACCGGCACGCCCTCGGCCGACCGGTAGCGGTCGAATGCGACGGCCCGGGAGGCGGCCAGCAGGAGCGCGGCAAGCCCACCCCAGCCCGCCACCGCCGCGGGCGCCCGCGCAGCGAGCCAGAGCAGCATCACCCCCTGGATCGCCCAGGCGAGGGTGATCCACTGGGCATCCAGCGCCAGGGGAATGGCCAGCGTGAGAAAGGTCCAGGAGACGCCCTCGTGCAGCAGGACAGGGACCGGATCGTGGGCCACCCGCGAGGCATAGTCGGAAGAGACCACGCGGTAGAGCACCGCGAGCACGACCGCCCATGGCCCTTCGAGCCCGGGCCTGGCCACTTCGAGGGTGAGGTAGACCACCCAGAAGTAGCCGGCCGCATTGGCGACCACGAGCAGCAGGTCGATGGGCTGGGTCCGGTGCCCCGTCGCCCGCTCACGGAACAGCGGAGCTGCCAGGAAGACGAGGAAGAGGGCGGAGAGCAGCAGCAGGCGGGTGAGCCAGTGAGGGGCCACGGACACGGCCAGCAGGGGCTGCGCCAGGAGCAGCGCGCTGCCCGCCCAGGCGAGACGGGTGAGGATCGGCCAGGTCCGGAATCGCGCGACCAGGAGCGCGAGGACGTCGAGAACGAGTAAGTAGGCGAGCAGGTTGCGCTCGTCGGGGTGCTCCACCGCCAGCAGCACCGGGGTGAGGAGCCCACCCAGCACCGCGAGGACGGCCGTGCTGAGCCGTCCGCTGAGCACGGCCACGAGGGCTCCCAGCAGCGTGACCGCGAACATCGAGGCGAAAGCGGGGGCCGGCCCCATCAGACCGTAGAGGCTGTGCGCGGCGAAGAGCGAGAGGTAGAGACACCCGAGTCCACCGCCGGCCAGCCCCTCGCTCAGGTACGGCACGTCCTGGCGGCGGTGGAGCAAGAGCCCCGCGAGCAGCATCAGGAGCCCGCCCACGATCCCGACACCCACCCGTGCCGCCGGGCCGAGGTACTCGTTGTCGAAGGCCCACTTGAGGAAGAGGGCGGCCGCGACCAGGATCACGACGATCCCGACCCAGGTCGCCCATCGTGCCCCGATCCGCTGCTCGAGCCCCAGGGATGGACGTGCGGGGGCCGACGGGCGCTCGGGCGGCGGCGCGGCGTGCGAGGAGAACCCCGGCGGGGGCGGCGGCGCGGGCTCGACGACGACCGCCTCGCCCCGCGGCTCGGGCGGCGCGGCGGGCGGAGGAGCCACGGCGCTCGGGGCGGGGGCGCTCGGGGCGGGTAGACGATATCCGCCACCCTCGAGGGCCCGCACCCGGTCGAGCAGGGCGCTGACCTGGACCTCGAGAGCGGCGACGCGCCCGTCCTCGCCCACGCGGGCCGGGCGCGTCCGCGCCAGCAGCGCGATGACGGAGGCGACCAGGGCGATCATGGACACGAGCAGCGACAGGAGCAGCCAGCTCGGGACCGACATCGCGGCGAGCCTACACCCGCGGCCCGGCCCGCCCGTCCTGAATTGTCGCGATCCGAGCCCGGAAACGCTACGGCGCGCGGGGTGATGAGCGATACTGGGGCCGTGCTCCGATCGACCGCCACTCGCCGGCTCTGGTTGGCCGCGCTCGTGCTGGCGGTGCTCACCGGGATCGCGCCCGCCAAGGCCGATCCTCTCCGCTTCCGCATCCAGCCCGAGGCCAGCGAGATCACCTTTCGCGCGACCTCGCGCCTGATGAACGCGGCCGGACACTTCGGGCGGTTCAGCGGCGACGTGGTGGCGGATCCGGGCGGGCCGGCGGGGGCGCGGATCAACCTCACCATCGACGCGGCCTCGATCGAGACCGGCATCGAGATGCGCGACAAGCACCTTCGCAGCGCCGACTTCTTCGACATCGAGCACTTCCCGACCATCGCGTTCCAGAGCGTGCGCGTGGAATCGGCGGGGCGCCGGGCCACCGTGGTCGGGCGCTTGACCCTGCACGGGGTGACCCGCGAGATCGCGGTGCCGGTCGACGTGCAGATCACCGACATCGCGCTGGTCGCCTCCGGCGAGTTCATCGTCAATCGAGGCGAGTACGCGATGAACTACAACTCGTTCCTGAACCCGATCGGCAACGAGGTGCGGGTCGCCTTCACGTTCCGCGCCCGCGTTCCCTGAGGAGAGCCGCCAT
>DASZJM010000164.1:0-3070 GCA_035948165.1 Candidatus Methylomirabilota bacterium | reverse complement strand
GCGCCGGCCCTCCTGCGCGTCCGCGCTGGTGCGGGCCTGGTTGGCGGCCGCGTCGAGGTCGGCGTGGGCGATGCCGTCGCGCGCCGAGATCGTCCGCTGGATGGACGCCTTGATCCCGGCCAGCGCCAGCGGCGCGTTGTCTGCGATGCGCCGCGCGAGCGCCTGCACCGCCGCGGGCAGCTCGGCGGGCGGCACCACCTGGTGCACCATGCCGATCTCGTAGGCGCGGCGCGCGTCGATCGGCTGGCCGGTGAAGAGCAGGTGCCGGGTGTGGGCGGGCCCGATGATCTCGACCAGCTTCTGGTTGAGCCGGAAGGGGATCACGAGCCCGATGCGCGCGAGCGGCATGCCGAGCCGCACCGGCTCCGCGGCCACCCGCAGATCGCAGTGCAGGGCGAGCTCGCAGCCGCCCGCGATGGCGTCGCCGTGGAGCGCGGCGATGGTCGGATGGCGCGAGGCCTCCACCCGGCGCAGCACCTCCACCACGTTGCCCTCCGGATCGGCCTCGCCCCGGCGCTGCTCCATCTCCTTCAGGTCCATGCCCGAGCAGAACGCGGGCCCCGCGCCCCGCACCACCACCACCCGCACGTCGCGGCGCTCGTCGAGGGACTCGACCGCCGCGCGCAGGCCCTGCAGGAGCGCGGTGTTCATCGCGTTGCGCTGGTCGGGCCGGTTCAGGGTGACGGTGGCGACGCCGGCGTCGACCGCGACGAGCACTTCATCCGCCATGGGGAGCCCTCCGTTCGGACCAGGGTGTGCGGCTAGCGCCCGCCCGGGGCGAGGGCGCGGAGCGCGTTCAGCATGAGGTCGCGCTTCTTCTTCGGATCCGCCTCGGTGGTCATCAGCGAGAGGAACGCGGTGTCGATGCCGCGGTCGAGATAGAGCTGGATGCGGGCCTTCAGATCGGCGAGGCTCCCGCGTGGCATCAGATCGTCCATCACCTGCTCGGGGATGGCGGCCACCGCGCCCCGCCGGTCGCCCGCGCCCCACGCGCGCCACATCGGGCCGAGCGACTCGGTGCGGCCGAGCCACTCCTGGAACGCGCGGTAGACCGGCACGTTCAGGTAGCCCGCGATGTGCCGGCGCACCACGAGGTCCGACTCGGGCCCGGGCGCGTCGAGGTTGACGAAGAGGCGGGCGGTGACCTCGATCGCGTCGGGATCGCGGCCGGCCTGGCGCGCGGCCGCACGCACCACGCCCACCGAGCGCGGCACGTCGTCCGGCGAGAGCCAGTTGAGGATCACCCCGTCGCCGACCTGGCCCGCGACCTTCAGCATGCCCTCGCGGAGCGCGGCGACGTAGATCGGCACCGGCTGCGTCGGGACGCGAGTCAGCCGGAACCCGTCCACGGTGAAGGTCTCGCCCTTCCAGACCACGCGCTCGCCGGCCAGCGCGGCGCGGAGGAACTGGGCCATCTCGCGCACGCGCGTCGCCGGCCGGCTGAACTTGCCGCCGTTCCACGACTCCACGATGGGCTGCGAGCCCGCGCCGATGCCCAGCACGAAGCGCCCGGGGGCCAGGTCGGCGAGCCCGGCCGCGGTGGAGGCCAGGGTGGCCGGCCCGCGGGTGTAGACGTTGGCGATGGCGGTGCCGAGCCGCATGTTGGTGGCGAGGCCGATGACGGCCAGCGGGGTGAAGCCGTCGATCCCGTCCACCTCGAAGGACCACGCATCGGTGTAGCCGAGACGCTCCGCCTCGCGGGCGACCTCGCTCAGCTCGGGCAGGGCGAAGCCGTCCATCGGCACCGACAGGGACCAGCGCTTCTGCATGTCGAGCGTCTCTCCTCGGCCCCCGAGTGTACCCGGTTTTCCGCGCGGTGGTATGATCCCCCCCATCACGGTCTCGAGGAGCCACGCCACCATGACGGTGTTCCCCGGCTTCACGCTCCCGGAGGAGCTGCGCCTGCTCGGCGAGCAGGTCCGCCGCTTCGTCCAGGAGGAGATCGTGCCCCTCGAGCAGACGATCGACCCCGACGCGCCCGACATTCCGCGCGAGGATTTCCTGCGCCTCTCGTCCAAGACCAAGGCGGCCGGCCTCTGGGCCCTCGCCGCGCCCGAGGCCTACGGCGGCGGCGGGCTCGATACTTTTAGTATGTGCGTTGTTCTTGAGGCTATGGCGCAGCACCGCATGGGTCTCTACAATCCCGGCTGCGGCGTCTTCGGCCGCTACCCGCCGCCCGCGATCTGGGCCGGCAGCAAGGCGCAGATCGAGAAGTACGCGGTGCCCACGCTGCGCGACGGCAACGAGACCTTCTTCGCGATCACCGAGCCGTCGGGCGGCTCCGATCCGGCCGGCGCGATCCAGACCCGCGCGGAGCGCCGCGGCTCCAAGTGGGTGCTCAATGGTAGAAAAGTTTTCATCTCGCGCGCGCACGACGCGCCGTGGGGCATCGTGTTCGCGCGCACCGACAAGGGCAAGGGCCGCGGCGGCATCTCGTGCTTCATCCTGGAGCACGGCACCCCCGGCTTCCACGCCAAGCCGATCCGGGTCATCCGCACTTCCGCGATCCCCAACGACGTGTCCTTCGAGGACTGCGAGATCCCGGCCGAGAACCTGATCGGGCAAGAAGGCCAGGGGCTCGACCTCGCGTTCGACCTGCTGGTGAAGAACCGGTTTCCCTACTCGGCGTGCAACCTGGGTGTCGCGGTGGCCGCGCACCGCATGGCGATCGCCCACGCCAAGCAGCGCTCGACCTTCGGCGCCCCGCTCAGCCAGCGCCAGGCCATCCAGTGGATGCTCGCCGACGCGGAGGTGGAGCTGCGGGCGTGCCGCTGGATCATCTGGGAGGGTGCGTGGAAGGCCGACCGCGGCGAGGACGCGCGCGTCGAGGCCTCCATCGCCAAGCTCTACTCGAGCGAGGTGCTGGGCCGGGTGATCGACGCGGCGGTCCAGATCCACGGCGGCTACGGGGTGTCGAAGGAGTTCCCCCTGGAGCGCTGGTACCGCGAGGCGCGGGTGCGCCGCATCGGCGAGGGCCCGTCCGAGGTGCACCGGATGGTCATCGCGCGGTCATTGTTCAGGTAGCCCGCGCTGGGCGAGGTGCAGCCGAAGGCGAGCCGAGCGAATACAA
>DASZJM010000163.1:0-5091 GCA_035948165.1 Candidatus Methylomirabilota bacterium | reverse complement strand
GATGGCCGTCAAGATCAGCATCCGTCCGAACGGTCCGTACCTGGTAGAGGGCGACGTCGAAGTGGTCGACGTGAACGGCAACAAGGTCGATACGAGCGCGCGAGGGCCGCGCTTCGCGCTCTGCCGGTGCGGGGCATCGGTCACCAAGCCGTTCTGTGACGGCACCCACAGCAAGATCGGCTTCCAGGCCGCAGAGGCGGCCGTCGCGCAAGAGAAAAAATCCGGATAGGCCCTCCGACTCACCGGCGAATCCCCAGCTTGTAGCGTCCGCTGACCAGTCGTGGCGATGGTGAGGGTGCCCACCATCGGCGCCGCCGACCGGCACCGGCATGGTGCACGCCTGAGCTCCATCGATCGCGCGGTCTAAAAATACACCCTGATATATTGCGGCTATGCACAAGCTCGGATCCTACCTCTCAGTCATCGCCCTGTCGGCCGTCGGGATGGTGCTCGGCCACTACGTAGGCTCGCGTCTCGAGTGGACCACGACCAGCGCGGCGGCGGAGCCGACCTCGGCGGTCAGCGTCGTCTCGACCCGCACCCTCGAGGTGGTGGGGGCCGATGGCCGTCGACAGCTGGTCATCGGCACGGGCACCGAGGGCTCCCCCGGAATCTGGATCTACGACCGGAACGGCAAGGTCCGGTTGAGCCTGGGGCTGTACGGTGACAACAACGCCAGCGTTGTCCTGAACGATGAGAGCGAGCAGGCGGTGGAGATCTTCCGCACCGTGGGCGCGCATAGCGCGCCCGTCCTGGTGATGAAGGCGCAGGGCCGCGACCGGATCGTCATGGGGCTCGACGGGCCGGGACAGGATCCGTTTCTGGTGCTGTACGGCGCCGACGGGGCGAAGCAGCGCGTGTTCGGCCACGACTGATGCCCATCGGCGGCAAGACCGCGGCGACCGTCGTGGTCGCCGGCCTCGTGCTGGGCGTATTGCTCGCCAGGCGGCACGAGATCGTCCCCCCGGCCCGGACGCCGGCCACCTCCGCCGCCGCGCCCGCGGCACTTCAGAGGCATACCGTCTCGTCGTGGCTGAAAGTTCGGCAGCTCAGGATCCTCGGCGCGGATGGAAGCCCAAGGGTGTGGCTCGGGGAGTCCGGGGAGGGGAGCCCTGGCATCTGGATGACCAACGGGCAGAAGACGGCGGCCATGGAGCTCGGTGTGCACGGCAATGGCTTCCCGTATCTGCTGGTCTCCGACGGAGCCATCCGCAACTTCGGGCTCGGCCGGGTCGACGGCGTCCAGGCCTCCCCCATCCTGGTCTTTCGAAGCGACGACGTCGTCCGGATGGTCTTCGGGCTCGACATGACGGAGCCGCACCGGTCGCCCTTCCTGGTCTGGTACGCCGCCGACGGAGCCAAGCACGACGTCTTCGGCCACTACTGCGACCGGCCGGACCGGGTCTGCGTCCGGTGAGCGCGAGGCCGGCTCGGTGAGGCCGCGCCCGGTGGCGCTGCTCGCGGCGCTCGCGATCGGCGCCGTGCTGGTGGCGGGCGTCGGCGGCCTCGCACTGCATCCACGCCGGGCCGGGACGCTCGATCGCCCGCGCTACGTCTTCGTCAACGAGACGGGTGACCACGACCACGATCTGGCCTTCGAGATGAGCCTGAAGCTGGCGGAGAAGCGGTCGGGCGTCGAGAACGCCCTGGTGCTCCTGCCGCGCCTGCCCCCGGACCGGACGATCGAACAGGTCGCGGCGGACCTGTTCCAGCGCTGGCAGATCGGGCGCGACCGCGGGGGGCGCGGCATCCTGTACCTCTATAGCGCCCGGGAAAACCTCTTCAAGATCGAGGTGTCGTACGCGCTCGAGTCGGTCTTTCCGGACGCGCTCTGTCGTCAGCTCGAGGACGCCGCCCGGACGTACATGCTGTCCGAGATCCCGCAGGATTTCATCTCCGAGCTCCTGATCACGATGAACCTGCAGGGGGATGACACGCGGCCCGGAGCCGATCCGGGGCTGCGTGCGCCGGCGTGGCTGAAGCAGGCCCGCAACTACTCGGGTGGCGCCGGCGTGACGGCGGCCGGGTATCGCCGCACGCTCGAGGACTATCAGGCCGCGGTCCGCCGGTTGCCCGCCTCGAACCTCGCCGAGTTCGTGCCGGCCGACGATCCGGAGGAGACGGCCCGCCGGTACCTGCGGTCGCTCGAGCGCGGCCTGGGCGATCCCCAGCTGCCGCTCCTCACCGAGGGCAGTCAAGTGTTTCGCATGATCGTTCCGCGGAACGAGGCGCAGCAGCAGCGGGTATTCCGATTCTATGCGAAGGCGCTGCCCAGCCAGATGATTCGACTCGATGGCTGGAGCCTCGTCGTCTTTCGGCCCGGGGTGCCGAATCTCCCGATCGTGCTGAGGCGTGCGAGCGGCGGTCTCTGGTTCGTGGACGAGCCGAAGGCGTGGACCTACTTTCACCGGTACGAGGACGGCGTCGACTTCCTGCCCAAGTACGACGATCTGCCGTTCCTGGCGGGTCTCCGTCAGCTGGGGCACCCGAATGCGACGAATCCAATCTACCGAGGGCGTGTTCGCATGCCGCCGGGACGGCCCTATCCGTTCTCGCTCGAGGGCGCCGTCGGGGCGCTCGAGCAGGCGATCCGGGAGCACCCGAGTGACGACCGGCTCTATGCCGCGCTGGGGGAGTTCTACCTGTTCGAGGTGAGCTGGATCTCGCGGAGCCTGGAGATGTTCGAGCGGGCGGCGAGGCTGGCCCCGGACCGCCTCGACTACCAGTGGCGTCTCTACGACCTCTACCTCAACAATTCACAGGCAGACAGGGCGCTGGCGACCCTGAAGCGGCTCGCGGAACGGCTGCCCAGGGACCAACAGGTCCAGGACTGGTATCGCTTCTACCGAGACGCGTACGCCTTCAAGCCGGGTGAGTTTTCTCCGACGGTGACCGCGACCACGACGCGCTGACGACCCCTCCCCCTTGACGCGCCGCGGTTTCGGGTCCAGCCTCCTGGCGTCCGAGTCCCGGCGGCCCGGTGTGCCGGCCCAGGAGAGCGCTCGCATGGTCCGCTCCGTGTCCATCTACCAGAGCCTGCTGGGCAACCTCGCTCTGGTGATCGTGCTGTTGAGCGGCGCGATCATGGCGCTCACCTTCATCGGCTCGCGGGCCACCGTCGAGCGGCTCTCCGGCGTGATCCTGCGGGAGACCATCGGACAGACCGAGGGCGAGCTGCGCCATTTCTTCGAGCCGGTGATCCGGGATCTCGGCGTGATGCGCGCGTGGGGCGAGTCGGGTCTGCTCGACCGCGCGGACGCGGCGGCCATGAACCGGCTGCTCGTCCCCCTGCTGCGCGCCGATCGGCAGCTGTCGGCGGTGATGGTGGCGGACGAGCGCGGCCGCGAGCACATCGTGTTCCACTTCGGCGATGCGTGGAGCAGCCGGCAGACCCGGCGCGACGTCTGGGGTGACCGCTCCGCCTGGCTCGAATGGACGGATGCGCGCCCGGAGCCCGTCGCCTCGTGGCGGGCGAGCGACTACGACCCCCGACGGCGTCCCTGGTATCAGGGGGCCGTTTCGGCACGCTCCGGCGCCACCGGGCGGGCCGGTGCCGCCGGTCAGGGCAGCGTTGCGGAGCTCGTTTACTGGACGGAGCCGTACACGTTCTACACCGCCAAAGCCCCGGGGATGACGGCGGCGATGGCGTTCCCGGAGCGCAGCGGCCGGCTGAGCGTCGTCGGCGTCGACCTGCTGTTGACCGACGTCTCCACCTTCACCACGCGCCTGCGGGTGGGGGAGCACGGCGCGGTGATGGTCTTGACCGACGGTAGCCGGGTCATCGGTCTGCCCCGCGACCCGCGCTACCTGGCCGCCGCCGGGCAGCGCAGCGCCCTGCTGAAGCGCCCCGACGAGCTCGAGATGCGCGTGCCGGCCGACGCCGCGCGCGTTCTCGCGAGCCGGCCGCCGGGCGAGCGCGGGCCGGTCCGGCTGCAGAGCGGCGGCGCCCCCTGGTGGGCCGAGGAAAGCCCGGTCTCTCTGGGCCCGCAGCGCCAGCTGGCGATCACGGTCATGGTGCCGGAGTCCGACCTGCTGGGGAACCTCGGCCACCTCCGGCTGGGCATCGTGCTCGTCATGCTCGTCGGCCTCGCGCTCGCCATGGTCAGCGCCGTGAGCCTCGCCCGGCGCTACAGCCGCCCGATCGAAGCGCTGGTGCGCGAGAGCGAGCGAATCAGCCGCGGCGATCTCGACCCCGGGTTGCCCGTGACCTCGACGATTCGCGAAGTCCATCGGCTCGCCGATGCCCACGGGCAGATGCGCCGGTCGCTCAGGACGCTCCTGAAGCTCGAGGGCGATCTCCAGGTGGCCCGGCGCATCCAGCAGGACACCTGGCCCGAACAGATTCCGACCGTGACCGGATTCGACATCGACGCCTGGAGCGAGCCGGCCGACGAGACCGGCGGTGACACCTACGACGTCATCGGCTACCGGCTACTGCCGGGCGCGCGCGCCCCGCGCCTGTCGACGGCCGAGGCCGAGCGCGCGGTGCTCCTGCTGGCCGATGCCACCGGGCACGGGATCGGCCCCGCGCTCTCCGTCACCCAGGTCCGCGCGATGCTGCGGATGGCGATCCGGGCCGGCGAGGACTTTCCGGCGATCATCCGCCACCTGAACGCGCAGCTCTGCGCCGACCTGCGAGAGGGGCGCTTCGTCTGCGCGTGGCTCGGTCTCCTCGACGCGAACGAGCAGACGCTCACCGGATTCAGCTGCGGCCAGGGACCGCTGCTCTACTACCGGGCCGCGGACGGGACGTGCGCGACCCTCGCGACCGATACGGTCCCGTTCGGGTGTCTCGAGGACCTCGAGGTCGAGCTGCGGGCCCCCATTCGCATGGAGCCCGGCGACATCTTCGTGGCCCTGTCGGACGGCGTGGTCGACGCGGAGCGTCTGGGCGGCGAGCGCTTCGGCACCGCGCGGGTGATCGAGGTCGTCACCCGCCACTGCGGGAGCTCGGCCGCGGAGCTGACCGCCGCGCTCCGCCAGGCGGTGGCCGACTTCACGGGCGCGGCGCCCGCCGAGGACGACCGCACCGGCCTCGTGGTCAAGCGGCGCTGACGGCCAGCGCGCGAGGGTTGCGGTTGGACCCGTCGA
>DASZJM010000162.1:0-3143 GCA_035948165.1 Candidatus Methylomirabilota bacterium | reverse complement strand
ATTGTCCTGATCGTGGTGGGGACGTTCTCGGTGGTCGTCTCGGTCGTGGCCACGCTCGCGACGGTGCTGCTCTTCGGCTGGCTCCTGCTGTTCACCGGGGCGATGGAAGGCGTGTACGCGTTCCATCAGTCGAAGTGGAGTGGGATCCTGCTGCACGTGGTGAACGGGGTGCTCGCGGTCGTGGCCGGCTTCCTGCTCGTGACCAATCCGGCGGCCGGGGCCCTCGTCCTGACCCTGCTCATGGCGATGTTCTTCATGATCGGAGGCCTGTTCCGGATCGTCACCCCCATCGTGATGCACCTGCCGCACCGGGGCTGGCTGCTCCTGAGCGGCATCGTCACGCTGCTGCTCGGCATCTTCATCTGGCGACAGCTGCCCGGCGCGGCCGTCTGGGTGATCGGAACGCTCGTCGGGATCGACATGATCTTCATCGGCTGGTCGTGGGTGATGCTGGCCGTGGCCGCGAAGAGCCGCTAGCCCGCGGGCCGGCGAGGAGGGCGTCCATGCGCCATTCACTGCTGAGGGGAGCGCTCCTGTGCCTGCTGGTCGCGCCGGTCGCGGCCGGCTGCGTGGTGCCGCCGGAGCCGGGTTCGTCCGCGCCGCCGGAGGCGCAGGTGGTTCAGGCCGACGCCCGGGCGCTGGCCTACGGCCGCACCGCCGGCGAGATCCTGAACAATCCCCAGCTCCGTGACAAGGTGCGCGCGCTCTTCGGGGCCGACTGGGACGCGCCCGCGCCGGGCGTGGTCCCCGCCGTCGGCAAGCTGAGCGCGGCGGCGCCGCAGTACTTCGAGCTGGGCGGTCCCGTGCGCATGGTGCGCATCGGGGGCGCCGACTATATCTCGGTCACCGGCTGCGCGGCGCAGGCCTGCACGGGCCGGCGCGGGCTCCTGCTGATCCGCGAGGGCGGTGAGCAGCTGATGGCCCGACTCGACGAGGGCGGCTTCTCGCACCACTACGCCTACGGGTCGGGTGTAACGCCGGGGTCCGCCGAGCCCGTGCTGGGCAGCGCGCTGCGCTCCCTCGAGCGCGTGTCCGACGGGAGCCCGTTCCCGCGCCCCGCGCCCTGACCCCGACTCGAGCGGTCGGCGCGACGATCAGGCGGCGGCCGCGAAGAGCTTGGCGGTGTCGTAGAACTCCGCGAAGTCGACGATGCGCCCGTCGCGGAAGGTGACCAGGTCCGCCTTGGGCGTGTCCACGACCTTCCGGGTGCGCCGATTGCGCCACGCGGTGGAGCCGAGCATGACCACGCGGTCGCCGTCGGCCGCGAAGACGCTCGTCTCGTAGTGGATCATCTCCCAGTCCTTCGTGAGCCCCTCGAGGTAGCGCACGAAGTCGGCGCGCGAGCGGCACTCCACCGTGAACTCCGCGCCCGGCGCCCCGCCGGCCAGCGAGTGGAAGCGCACGTCCTCGGCCATCAGGTCGAGCCAGATGTCCGTGCTCTTCCCCTTCGTCACGTGCCACGTCACGAAGGCCTGCTCGAGCTTCCTCGCATTGTCGTTGATGGGCATCGCGGTCCTCCCGTCGCTGAAGGGGCCGTCGGTGAAGGGGCCGTCGGTGAAGGCGCCGTGGGTGAGCCGCACAGTCGTCGCGCGGGAGGACAGTATGTCGGCCTGCCGGAGCAGGCAAACGGATTCTTGTGCTTACTGGGTGCCGCTTCGGCCGGCCCCAGGCCCCGTCCCAGGTCCCCTCAGGTCGCGGAGGGGGCGTTCTGCTCCACCCACTCGAGCGCGCGGTTCAGCTCGTGGGTCTCGGCTTCCGGCTCGGTCGGGAAGCGCGTGTCGGTGGAGATGGGCAGGTCGACGACGCGCTCGCCGCTGGGCGTGGGCTGCAGGATGGTCGCGACGGCCGACCACTTGCCGTCCCTCATGCGCTCGGTTGCCACGCTGATCGTGTAGCCGGCCGGAGCGGGGAAGCGCTTGCGCTGTACCATGCCGTCACCTCGCTGGAATGGAGTGGGGCGTGCGCGGGAAGGCCTCCTCGGGCCAGAGGCCGGTGACCACGGTCTGGCAGACGTAGCGACAGCGCGGGCACTCGAGCAGGGCGACGCTCGGTCGTCCGTACTGGCTCACCGTGTGGATCGCCTGGAGCTGGCGACCGCACCGTGGGCAAGGGCCTTCGAGGGACTTCGATCCGAGAATGCCGCTCGTCTGGGTCGCCATGGCATGGCCTCCTCTCGGGCCTTCGGACACAGAGGAAAGGCAACGGTCGTGCCGGGTCGACAAGCACGAATCGACGCGAGGATACAGAGCGGGGGTGGGGAGGGGGCCAGAAAGAAGGGCGTGTAGGTTCTACAAGGACCCGTAGAAAGGGCGAGTCGCCGGGCGCTCGCGGGACCCTCCGACGGTGCGACACGGTGCGTCTAGCGGAGGGGCCCCGTTGCGGCTAGGATGCCTCACGGAGGTGGCGCCATGAAGAAGCTGGCTGCTGCGGTCCTCGTCGTCGTGATGTTGCTCTCGATGACGGCCGTCCCCAGCGAGGCGTGGGGTCGTCATGGTGGTCACTGCTGCTGGGGAGGCTGGTGGCTGCCCGGCGCCATCTTCGGCGGGCTGGTGCTCGGCGCCGCCGCTGTCGCCGCGGCCGCCCCGCCTTACTACGCCTACGCTCCGCCTCCGGTCTACTACGCTCCGCCGCCCGTCGTCTACGAGTCCGCGCCGGCCTACTCGCCGCCCCCTCCACCAGCGGTCCAGAGGGAAGTTGTCTATCCCAACGGGCGGTACGTGCTCTACGGCGACGGCGTCCGCCAACCGTGGCAGTGGGTGTGGGTGCCGGCCGCGCCGGCGGCGCCTCCGCCGCCGCAGCGCTAGCTAGCGGTCAGCGCGCGCAGCGCCGCGGCCCCGCCGCTTCGACCGCGGCGCGACTCACGCGGGGCCGAAGGTATCCTCGTCGTCCTCCGCCCACTCCTGCCGCGAGTCCATCGACTCCTGCGAGCTTGTCCACTGCGGCGCGCCCGGCGCGGCAGTGGCGAACTGGGCGGCCACCTCCATCAGGTTGCCGGGGCACGGGTCGCCCAGCGTGGTGAGGAGATCGCGCGCCTCGGCCAGGGTCAGCACCCACGTGTCGGGCCGGTGCGCGTGCATGAGGCGCGATTGCATCGGCGACGAGACCAACCACAGCAGCCCCTCCGGTAGATAGGGGAGGCGGAC
>DASZJM010000161.1:0-2103 GCA_035948165.1 Candidatus Methylomirabilota bacterium | reverse complement strand
GCCCTGATACGGGTGCCCGATCTGGTTGACGCTGAACGGATCCCGGTCGATGACCAGCGGGTGGGTCAGGTTGTCGCCGATCGACTTGAAGTCGCTCCCGTACTCCTTGGAGTCGATGAAGTGCCGGTTGAACTGGTTGAGGTCGAAGATGAAGCCGGTGACCTCGAGGGCGGGGATCGCGTAGCTCTTGCCCTCGCCGGTCTCCCAGTCGAGCTTCGGCGACTCCGCGATCGCCGCCGCGGGCGCGAGCAGGCTCAGGATCAGCAGGGCGACGAGGATTCGCATGCTACCCGGCCGGCCCGATGGGGATCTTGGGCATCCAGTCGAGCCACTCCGCCTGCGGCTTCTCGTGGAGCAGGAAGAGGGTGCCGTCCTTCACCGGACCGCTTCCGTCGTCCGGCGAGGCGAACGCGATGCCGCCGGCCACCAGCGCGCGCAGCGACTCGACGTTGACCTCGAGGCCGCGGAAGAGGCCGAAGTTCACGTCGACGCCGCTCTGCAGCCAGAAGCGCGAGCCCAACCGCACCAGCCGCGCGTACCGCTGCGGGATGAACGCCTCGAGGTGCGCCGCGGTGGCGTCCGGACCGAGATCGGCCGCGGTGACCGATCCCACCTCGATCCCGCGGTAGAAGACGGGCGAGCCGATCCGCACCGAGCCGATCTGCCGCGCGGCCAGCGTCACGGTGAGGCCCGCCTGCCCGAGCGTGGGCGACGCGCTCTCGAGCCCGGTGAAGTCGGTGCGGTCCTTGCCGCGCCCGGGCAGCGACTGGATGTAGGAGCCGGTGAGCACGGTGCTGAGCCCGCGCACGGTGCCGAAGCCCACCTCGGGACGGACGATCCAGAACAGCGCGCCTTCTTTCGCGAGGCTCGCGGCGCTGTGCCGCAGCCTCGCCGTCACCACCACGTGCTCGTGATCCGCGCTCAGCTCTACGGTGGTGACCTGGCCCACCGGCACCCCGCGGTAGCGGATCTCGGTCTGGTCCGCCTTCACGCCGCTCGCGTCGCGGAACTTGATCGTGATGCTCGGGCCGAATTCCTGCAGGCGATTGTAGACGAGCGTGCCCGCCACGATGGCGGCGATCAGCGGGACGATCCATACGACGGGGAACCGCCACCGCCGCTTCCGCACCGTCGCGGCCGGCAGGGGGCCCGAGGGCGCGGGCTCCGCGGCCGGCGGCTCCGGCGAGGGATCGGTCACGGCCGATCGCCGCGATCGGCCCAGATGAGGGCCGGGTCGAAGCTGCTCGAGGCCAGGATGGTCAGCACCACCACCGCGGTGAACGCGAGCAGCCCCGGTCCCGGGATCACGGTGGCCAGCTCGCCCAGCTTGACCAGCGCGACCAGTATCGCGAGCAGGAACACGTCGAGCATGGCCCACGGGCCGACCCGGTCGATGGCGTGGTAGATCCAGGTCCGCACGGGCCGGCGACGATTGGAGCCGCGTCGGGTAGTCACGACCAGGAAAAAAAGACCGAGTAGTTTGAGGGCCGGGATGACCAGGCTCGCCATGAACACCACGAGCGCGACCAGGATCTCGCCGCGCTGGAAGAGCGTCTGGCATCCCTCCCACACCGTGTTCTCCGAGTGCACGCCGTAGAGGTCCATCTCGAGGATGGGAAAGATGTTGGCCGGCACGTAGAAGATGAGCGCGGCCAACGAAAACGCGGCGGTACGGGCGAGGCTGTCGGGCCGGTGGTCGGCGAGCGCGGCGCCGCAGCGCGCGCACTCGGCCACCAGGCCGGGGCCGAGCCCCTCCAGGCGCTGCACCAGGCCACAGGTCTCGCAGGCGACGACGGTATCCACGATACCGGTAGGGCGTCGTGCAAATCCGAGGCCCGACCCGCGGTGCCCCGACATGCGGTGTAAGATGCCGGGCACTCCATGCGGACGAAAGGCTGGCCGCTCGGTGTTCTCTGGCTGTCGCTCGCGCTCCTCGCGCCCGGGCACGCCGCCGCCCAGGCGGGCTCGCCGAGCACCGCGAGCCTGCTCGACTTCGTCACCTTCGACGGCATCGACTACATCCGCTTCCTGGACGAGCCCGGCCGGGCGCTGACGCGCGACGATCTCGGGATGGAGTTCGCGACCGTGGCCTGCTCGATCGGC
>DASZJM010000160.1:0-2027 GCA_035948165.1 Candidatus Methylomirabilota bacterium | reverse complement strand
CGAGGCCGCACTGGTCGACCACACCGCAATCGGCGGTGAGGAAGCGCACCTCCTCCGGCGACGTCACGGTCGCGTAGGTCGCGCGGAAGAGCCCGACGCGCAGCCGCTCCGCGTGGCCCGGGCCGGTGGCCAGGCGCTCCGCGGCCCGGGTGAGCGCCCGCTCGCTCGCGTGGAAGCGCGCCCGGAAGAGCGGATTAACCGGGCTCTGGCTCGAGAGGTAGATCACGACGAGCGCCGCGCCCAGGGCCAGGAACGACGCGCAGAGGGTCAGCAGCCCGGGCCGGCGCCACCCGCCGGCGGAGGCGACGCCGGCGAGGCCCCACGCGACCGCCAGGACGCATCCGGTGGGCACGAGCAGCGCGATCTCGAGGAAGCCTACCCCCGCGTCGCTGGCCGCGGTGATCGCGGCGAGCTCCCAGCCGACGGTCAGGACGGCCAGCAGCGCCCGCCCGATCGAGCGCCCCACGGGGCCCGGCGTCAGCCGAGCGGGCCCACGAGCAGGGCCAGCGGCGAGGTCAGGATGAGAGCGGACCCGATCCAGAGCCCGGCGGGCTCGCCCCGGGCGCGAAGGCGAAACGCCATCCCGATCGCGACGAAGGCACCGACCGCGGAGGCGAGCGCGATGCCCACCGCGAGGAGCCCGCGGTTGACGCAGCCGAATAGCAGAACCGGGGTGAAGTAGAGGCCTATCAGGGCCGCAGGCGCGACCGCGGGCAGGACCAGGTGCCGGATGACCGGATGGCGCATGACCCCTCCAGTCTGGCACGGCCCGAATTTTCCCCCGCCCGTCAGATCCGGAGCAGCTCGTAGAACGCGGCGGCCGGCGCCTCGAGGGCGAGCACCTGGAAGGGGAAGCACGCGCCCAGCTCCTCGACCCGCGCCGCGCGCCGGAGCCGCTCACGGAACTCGCGCGCCACGGGCTCTCGCACGGCGCCGTGCCGGTTCACGAACTGGCCCCACAGCGGCATGTGGCGGAACCGGTCCGGAAGGACCCGCGCGGTGGCCACGTAGGAGGCGGGAAAGAGCCGGCGATACGCCTCGAGGTTGTAGAGCCACGACGCCCCCACCACCCGCAGCGGCCCGTGATGGGCCCGGTGGACGTGCGCGAAGAGCGCAGTCAGGTCGGCGCGCCGGCGATCACGGCGCTCGCCCGCCAGGGGCGAGACGCCGTCCCCGTCGCCGTCGTGGAAGTGCAGGCGGATGCGATCGCCGTGCGCGGAGTACGAGAAGCAGCCGAACGTCGCGACCAGCGCCGGTGCGGCCACCGTGTCCGCGCGCCGGCGATAGAAGCGATACGTCCACTCCCGCGGATCCTCCGCGGTCCGGAGGCCGGCCAGGTACGCCCGCCAGCCCGGATGGTCCGGATCGAACGCGCGCCCGAGACCGAAGCGGATGTAGAGGTTCGTGTACTCGAGGAGGGCCCGCGTCGGCCGCAGCCCCGCGCGCGCGGCCACCGCGTGAGCGAACTCGAACTGCAGGTCGAACAGCGCTGGCGTGTACGACGCGGCCGGAGGCACGGCGAGCCCGGACGGCTCGACGGTCAGGTGGACTCTATCCGCCGCCGCTCGGAGCCGATCACCGCGCGATCATGCGGTGGCGCCGGCCTCCACGGTGGGCTCGTAGTGGGTGGCGTCGGGGAAGCCGATCGGGCGCACCGCGGGCAGCGTGACGCCCGCCTCGCGATACGAGGTGACGAAGGCCGACACGGTGCGGAAGTCGCCGATGCCGCCCAGCGCGGCCACCAGCCGCTCCGGCACCGCCTCGGGCTTCGGCGACCGATCGTAAGCCGCGATCTCCGCGCCGAAGCCGCTCTGCTCGAGCATGGCGCGGTAGAAGGGCAGCGCGAGATAGCGCGTCAGCTCGACGCGGAAGAGCGCGGTGGCGGCGGCGCGATCGGCGGTGAGCGCGGCGGGCACCGCGGCCACGATCTCGAAGCCCTGGAGCGGCTTGCCCGCCCGCTCGCGTCCGCGGCGGATGGCCGGCACCGCCTGCTCCCGCACGTAGGCGGGCGCGGCCAGCCACAGCAC
>DASZJM010000159.1:0-2619 GCA_035948165.1 Candidatus Methylomirabilota bacterium | reverse complement strand
GCCAACGACAAGACGCGGGCCTTCGCCAAGCGGTTCGCGGAGCTGGACCGCGGGATCCACCCGACCATGGTGCACGCGGTGGTGTACGCGGCGACGCTCCACTACCTGAAGGCGGTGGAGGCGCTCAAGAACGACGACGGGACCAAGGTGATCGCCAAGATGAAGGAGATGCCCACCGACGACCCGCTCTTCGGCAAGGGCGCGATCCGCGCCGACGGCCGCAAGCTCCACCCGATGTACCTGTTCGAGGTCAAGAAGCCGGCGGAGTCGAAGGGGCCGTGGGACTACTACAAGCTGCGCGCCACCATCCCCGTCGAGCAGGCGTTCCGGCCCATCGACCAGGGCGACTGCCCGCTCGTGAAGAAGTAGACACGTCCTTCACCCTCGCGCCCCCCGCCGACATACCCTCTCCCCTCTGGGGAGAGGGCAGGGTCAGGGGCGTGGGCTGAGGGGACTCCCCGCATGATCCTCGGCATCCCCCCGCAGGCCCTGTTCGGCCAGCTCCTGATCGGGCTCATCAACGGCTCGTTCTACGCGATGCTGAGCCTCGGGCTCTCGGTGATCTTCGGGTTGCTCAACATCATCAACTTCACCCACGGGGCGCAGTACATGCTGGGCGCCTTCGTGGCCTATTTCCTCCTGCAGGGCGTGGGGCTCGGCTACTGGTGGGCGCTGCTGCTCGCGCCGATCGCGGTGGGCCTGGTGGGCGTGCTGATGGAGCGCCTGCTCCTCCAGCGCCTGTACGGGCTCGACCATCTCTACGGGCTCCTGCTGACCTTCGGCCTCGGCCTCATCATCCAGGGCCTCTTCCGCAACTCCTTCGGCTCGTCCGGGCTGCCCTACGCGATCCCGTCCGAGCTCACCGGCGGCCGCAACCTCGGCTTCATGGTCCTGCCGAACTACCGCGCCTGGGTGATCGTGTTCTCCCTCGCGATCTGCCTGACCACCTGGTTCGTCATCGAGCGCACCAAGCTCGGCTCCTACCTGCGGGCCGCCACCGAGAACCCGGGCCTGGTGCAGGCCTTCGGGGTCAACGTGCCGCGGATGATCACGCTGACCTACGGCTTCGGGGTGGCGCTGGCCGCGGTGGCCGGCGTGCTGGCCGCGCCGATCTACCAGGTCAACCCGCTGATGGGCGCCGACCTCATCATCGTGGTCTTCGCGGTCGTGGTCATCGGGGGCATGGGCTCGATCATGGGCTCGATCGTGACCGGCTTCGGCCTCGGCCTGATCGAGGGGCTGACCAAGGTCTTCTACCCGGAGGCGTCCAACACCGTGATCTTCGTGATCATGGCGCTGGTCCTGCTCGTGAAGCCGGCCGGCCTTTTCGGGCGGGCCCAGTAGCATGGCGGGCCACCAGGCGGTGGTCTTCGCGCTGATGGCCCTGGCCCTCGTGGTGGGGCCGTTCGTGGTCTACCCGGTCTTCCTGATGAAGGCGCTCTGCTTCGCCCTCTTCGCGTGCGCGTTCAACCTGCTGATCGGCTACGGCGGCCTGCTCTCCTTCGGCCACGCCGCCTACCTGGGCTCGGCCGGCTACGTGGCCGCGTACACCGCGAAGGTGTGGGGGTGGCCGCCGGAGCTGGCCATCCTCGCCGGCACCGCCGCGGCGGCCGGGCTGGGGGTGGTCATCGGCGCGCTCGCCATCCGCCGGCAGGGGATCTACTTCGCGATGATCACCCTGGCCCTGGCCCAGATGCTCTACTTCTTCTTCCTCCAGGCCCCGTTCACCGGGGGCGAGGACGGCATCCAGGCGGTGCCCCGGGGCGTCCTGCTGGGCCTGGTCGACCTCCGGAACCCGCTGGCCATGTACTTCACGGTGCTCGCGATCTTCCTGGCCGGCTTCCTCCTGATCTATCGGACCATCCACTCCCCGTTCGGCCAGGTGCTCAAGGCGATCCGGGAGAACGAGCCCCGGGCGCTCTCGCTCGGCTACGGCGCCGACCAGTACAAGCTGATCGCGTTCGTCCTGTCGGCGGCGCTGTCCGGGCTGGCCGGCGGCACCAAGGCCATCGTCTTCCAGCTCGCCTCCCTGACCGACGTGCACTGGACGATGTCGGGCGAGGTGGTGCTGATGACGCTGCTGGGCGGGCTCGGCACCGTGTTCGGTCCGGTCGTCGGCGCGGTGATCGTCATCGGGCTCGAGAGCTACCTGGCCCAGCTCGGGGCCTGGGTCACCGTGGTGCAGGGGGCCATCTTCGTCCTGTGCGTGCTGGCCTTCCGGCGCGGGGTCGTGGGTGAGCTCGCCCACCTTCTCAGGAAGCCGCTCTAACTCCGTACCCCAGCAGGCTGATGATCGCGCGGCAGCGCTGCTCGAACGCGCCGAGCACCTCCCGGTACTTGGCCTCGATCGCGCGCCGCTTCGCCTCCCATTGCGCCTCGAAGCGCCGCTGCTCTTCCCTCCGACATGGTCCCCCGGTGTCGCCGGCGGGGCAGCGCCCGAAGGCATTCCACATGGCCTCTCGGTGGATGTCCTCGGCTCCCTCGATCTCGGCCATCTGGAGCTGTGCAATGAAGGCGCGGGCCTGCGCTGGGTGCTCGCAGTCGAGCTCGGGGCCGCCCTGACGCTCGGAAGCGGCCCCGGGTGCGCCGCCGGCCAGCAGAACCACGAAAATGTAGCCG
>DASZJM010000158.1:0-59697 GCA_035948165.1 Candidatus Methylomirabilota bacterium | reverse complement strand
GTCCCGCACCGCTACCGCGTTGAACTTCGTGTGCAGCACCTTCGTGATCGCACTCGTCAACGTCGTCTTCCCGTGATCGATGTGCCCAATCGTCCCAATGTTCACGTGCGGCTTCGTCCGATCAAACTTCTGCTTGGCCATCCGGGGGACCTCCCTCGTCTCTACCGGTCGGTGATGATGGAGCCCATGTCCGGGATTGAACCGGAGACCTCGTCCTTACCAAGGACGCGCTCTGCCGACTGAGCTACATGGGCTTGAATGCCGAGCCTCGTCCAATGCACCGCCTCGAAGAAACGGGTGGAGCGGGAAACGGGATTCGAACCCGCGACCCCCAGCTTGGAAGGCTGGCGCTCTACCGCTGAGCTATTCCCGCCCGTTCTCCCGACGCGCTCGATTGTGCTCAAAAAGTGGTCGCAACAAGTGGTGGTGGGGAGAGGAGGATTTGAACCTCCGAAGGCGTTCGCCAGCAGATTTACAGTCTGCCCCCTTTGGCCACTTGGGTATCTCCCCGGCTGCCCCGTGATCGCGTAACCCCTTGATAGTACTGGCGCTGGCGGGAGGATTTGAACCCCCGACCCACTGCTTACAAGGCAGTTGCTCTACCCCTGAGCTACGCCAGCAGTCGCAAACCCTCACTCTAGGTTCGGCCCCCCATCAAGTCAAGGGTTTTTCTGTCAAGTCTTTTCTCCGCGACCCCTCTGGCGCAGGACCTCGTAGCAGAGCACCGCTGCGGCGGCCGAGACGTTCAGTGACCCGAGCTGGCCGCGCATCGGCAGGCTGGTCAGGAAGTCGCAGCTTCTCGCCACCAGGGGTCGCAGCCCCTCCCCCTCCCCCCCGAGCACCAGGCAGAGCGGGCCGGTCAGGTCCATCTCCCATGGAACCTTTCCACCGGTCGGGACTGCTCCGACGATCCAGACCCCTTCCTTCTTCAATTCTTCGAGCGCCTGGACCAGATTGGTCTCCCGGGCCACCGCCACCAGCTCGGCCGCCCCCATGGCGGACTTGGCAGCCGCCCCCGTGAGCCCCACCGCGTGGTGTTTGGGCAGGATCACCCCGTGGACCCCCGTCACCTCCGCCGAGCGAAGCACGGCTCCGAGGTTTCGCGGGTCCTGGACCTGGTCGAGGGCGAGGAAGAACGGCACCTCCCCCCGCCCGGCCGGGACCGTCAGCAGGTCCCCCAGCGTGGAGTAGCTGGCCCCCGCCACCCGGGCCACGACCCCCTGGTGATGGGGGTCTCCGGCCATGGCGGTCAGCTGGTCTCGGGTCCGGAAGGAGATCTTGACCCCTTGCCGCCGGGCCAGGTTCAGGAGGTCGTGGAGGGCGGGCCCCCGGCCTTCGGACACGATCGCGATCTCCTCGACCCGGCGACTCCCCGCCCGCAACAGCTCGAGCACGGGGTTGCGCCCGAAGAGTGGGCGACCCTCGACGTCCGCCTGCTCGAGCGGGGCTTCGTCCCGCGGCAGCGGATCACGCGATGGCTCCCGGAGCGAATCCTCGCGCGGAGGATCAGCTCGGCGAGGGGCGCGCGGAGGCTCCCGCCTCGGCGCCCCCGGGCGGGGGAAGCTCCCGCGGGGGTCGCGCGGCCGCTCGGGGCTCATGACTGGAGCTTCCAGGTCGTCCCGTCCCGCGTGTCCTCCAGGACCACCCCGAGCCGGACCAGCTCTGCGCGCAGCCGATCGGCCTCCGCGAAGTCGCGCTGCCGCCGCGCCTCCTGCCGCAGGTAAACGAGCGACTCCACCTTGGCCTTGAGCTGGGGATCGATGGCGGTGGACCGGCGGCTGCCCGCCTCGAGCAGCCCCAGCACCTGGCTCAGCATCACCAGCTCCCCCACCCCCATCAGGAACGCGCCCGCCCCCACCGCGCCCTGCGCCACCTGCTCGCGCGCCGCGTGGAGCAGGTGGGTGAGATCGAAGAGCACGCCCAGGGCCTGTGGGGTGTTGAAGTCGTCGTCCATCGCGGCCTCGAACCGGGCCCGCTGCGCGGCCACCTGCTCGAACAGACCCCCGTCGGGTCCGGGCGCGGGAGTCCCGCGCGCGGCGATGCGTTCGGCCTCCTCCTTGAGCGACCGCAGCCGCGCGAGGGCGCGCCCGGCCTCGCCGACCCGCTCGTCGGCGAACTCGAGGGAATTGCGGTAGTGCGTCCCGAGCAGGTAGAGGCGGAGGGCCTCGGGGTCGTGGCGCCGCACCAGGTCCTTGATGGTGAGCGTGTTGCCGAGCGACTTCGACATCTTCTCGGCGGACAGGTTCACGAACCCGTTGTGCACCCACTGGCGCACGAAGGGCCGCCCGGTCGCGGCCTCCGACTGCGCGATCTCGTTCTCGTGGTGCGGGAAGACGAGATCCTCGCCGCCGCCGTGCACGTCGAGGGTCTCGCCGAGGTACTGCATCGCCATCGCGGAGCACTCGATATGCCAGCCGGGGCGGCCGTCGCCCCACGGGCTCTTCCAGCTGGGCTCGCCCGGCTTGGTCGCCTTCCAGAGGGCGAAGTCCAGCGGGTCGCGCTTTCGGTCGTCCACCTCCACGCGCGCGCCCGCCTGCAGGTCCTCCAGGTTCTTGCCCGAGAGCTTGCCGTAGCCCGGAAACCGCCGCACCTCGAAGTAGACGTCGCCCTCGACCGGGTAGGCCACGCCCCGCTGGATGAGCCGCTCGATGAGGGCGATCATCTGCGGGATGTGCTCGGTGGCCTTCGGCTCGACGTCGGCGGCCAGCACCCCGAGCGACGCCATGTCGGCCCGGTACTCCGCGATGTAGCGCTCGGAGATGTCCTGCGCGGTGACGCCTTCCTGGTTGGCGCGCCGGATGATCTTGTCGTCGATGTCGGTGAAGTTCTTCACGAACTTCACCGCGTAGCCGCGGTGGCGCTGATAGCGGCGGATCACGTCGAATACGATGGCGCTCCGGCCGTGGCCGATGTGGCTCACGTCGTAGACCGTGACGCCGCAGACGTAGATCCCCACCTCGCCCCCGTGGCCGGGGACCAGATCTTCCTTGCGCCGGGAGAGGGTGTTGAAGACGCGCAGGGTCATCCGTCGGTCTCCACGCTCACGACCGCCATCGACGCGACCCCCTCGCCGCGCCCGAGCAGGCCCAGGTGCTCCGGGCTCTTGGCCTTCACGCTCACCCGGTCCGGCCCGAGCGCCATGGTCTCGGCCAGCCGCCGGGCCATCTCGGGCAGGAAGGAGGCCAGACGGGGGGCCTGGCAGATCACGGTCACGTCCACGTTCACCACACGCGCTCCCTTGCTGGACAAGAGGTCCATCACCGACCGCAGCAGCCCGAGGCTCGAAGCTCCTTTGTAGCGCGGATCGGTGTCCGGGAACAGCCGTCCCAGATCCCCGAGCGCCAGGGCCCCCAGGAGCGCCTCGCACACCGCGTGGGTGAGCACGTCGGCGTCGGAGTGGCCACCCAGCCCGCGCTCCGCCGGGACCGTCACGCCCCCCAGGACCAGCGGCCGGCCGTCGACCAGCGGATGCAGGTCGAAGCCCAGCCCGGAGCGGACGGTCATGCCCGGCGGCGGGGCCTGACCCAGGCGCGGGCCGTCCGGAGATCCTCGGGCGTCGTGATCTTCAGATTCTGCGCCAGGCCCGGGACCATTGCCACCGGCATCCCGAGCCGCTCCACCAGCACCGCGTCGTCGGTGCCCGCGAAGCCGTCGCGGCGCGCCTTGTCGTGCGCCTCCCACAGGAGGTCGCGCGCGAAGGCCTGCGGGGTCTGGGTGAGCCAGAGTCCCTGGCGCGGAATGGTGGACTCGACCGCGCCGTCGGTCACCCGCTTGACCGTGTCGCGCACCGGTGTCCCGCAGGTCGCCGCGCCGCCCGCCCCGGCCGCGCGCACCCGCTCGACCAGGTCGGCGGTGATGAAGGGCCGCACCGCGTCGTGCACGACGACGACACGCGCGTCCTCCGGCAGCCGCTGCAGCCCGCGCCACACCGACTCCTGCCGGTCCGCGCCGCCCGCGACGACGTCGAGGATCTTGGGCACGCGCGCGCGGGCGAGGAGCCGCCGGGTCACGGCCACCTGGGCCTCGGGCACCGCGACCACGATGCCGGCGATCGAGCGGGCGCGGGCGAGGGCTTTCAGGGTGGCGACGAGGATGGGAGCCTGACCCAGGCGGAGATACTGCTTGGGCCGGCGAGAGCCCATGCGCGCGCCATGGCCTCCCGCGGGGACGATCGCGTAGGTCACCGCGATCCGCTCTCCTCGTCGCGCTGGCGGGCGAAGATCATGCGACCCGCCGCGGTCTGGTAGATCGTGGTCACCGTCACGTCCACCGTCTGGCCGATGAGCCGCTTGCCGTGCTCCACCACCACCATGGTGCCGTCGTCCAGGTAGGCCACGCCCTGGTTGGCCTCCTTGCCTTCCTTGACGATGTGCACGTGAAGCGGCTCGCCGGGGAGCACCACCGGCTTGAGCGCGTTGGCGAGCTCGTTGATGTTGAGCACCGGCACGCCCGACAGCTCGGCGACGCGGTTCAGGTTGTAGTCGTTGGTGACGATCTTGCCGTTGGTGGCGCGGGCCAGCTCGATCAGCTTGCGGTCGACCTCGCGCACGTGGGTGAAGTCGACTTCGTCGATGCGGACGGTCACCCGCGGCACCCGCTGCAGCCGCTGCAGCACGTCGAACCCGCGCTTGCCGCGGTTGCGCCTGAGCGCGTCGGCGGAGTCGGCGATCTGCTGCAGCTCGCGCAGCACGAACTGGGGCACCAGGAGCGGGCCGGCGAGGAAGCCGGTCTGGCAGACCTCCACGATGCGCCCGTCGATGATCACCGAGGTGTCGAGGATCTTGTCGCCCTCCTGCCGGGCCGCGGTCTTGGGGAAGAGCTTGACCGACATGTCCTCGAGCTCGTCCCGCTTGGCCAGGGTGACCGTCGCGCCGAGGTAGCCCAGCAGCAGCGCGAAGAGCCCACGCCCGAGGGCGCCCGCCCCCGGCACGATCGCCTCTAGCGCGGTGCCGAGGCCCAGGCCCAGCACCACGCCCAGCATCGCGCCGGTGGCGCCCCAGAACAGCCGGTCCACCGGGATGCGCCGGGCCTGCCACTCGAGCAGCACCACCAGGACGCCGGCCAGGAAGCCCGCGCCGCCGAGGAAGAGATTGCTGGGCGCGTGCAGGCCCAGGGCGTGCGCGAGGGCAAAGCCGGCCGCGGTGGCCGCCATCAGCACGAGCACCCGGACGATGAGAATGCCTAGCTGCATTCCGCCCTCACGGTCCCAGCAGGACTTTCACTGCCTCGTCCACCGAGCCCACGCCCTGGACGTCGAGGGCCAGGCCGGTGACGCCGGCGAGGCTGCTCTGGGGGACTACCGCCGCGGTGAAGCCGAGGGCCGCCGCTTCCTTGAGCCGCGCCTCGAGCCCGGTCACCGCCCGCACCTCCCCGGCCAGCCCCACCTCTCCGAGCACCACCAGATCTCCTCGCACCGGCCGGTCCAGATAGCTGGACGCCGCCGCGAGCACCAGCCCCAGGTCCGCGGCGGGCTCGGTCGCCCGTGCCCCGCCGGCGACGTTGACGAAGGCGTCCTGGGACTGCAGGGGGAACCCCACCCGCTTCTCCAGGACCGCCAGCAGCAAGCATACGCGATTGTAGTCGGCACCCAGCACAGTACGGCGAGGGGTACCGAAGCCGGCCGGGGTCACCAGGGCCTGGATCTCGACCAGCAGGGGCCGGGTGCCCTCGAGGCTCGCCACCACCACGGAGCCGGCCGCGTCCTTCGGCCGCTCGGCCAGGAAGAAGCCAGAAGGGTTCCGGACCTCGGTCAGACCCCGGGCCCCCATCTCGAACACCCCGATCTCATTGGTGGATCCGAAGCGGTTCTTGACCGCGCGGAGCACCCGGTAGGCGTGGTGCTGCTCGCCCTCGAAGTAGAGGACGGTGTCGACCAGGTGCTCGAGCACCCGGGGGCCGGCGATGGCGCCCTCCTTGGTGACGTGCCCGACCAGGAAGGTGGCGACCCCCCGGCCTTTGGCCAGGGTCATGAGCCGCGCGCCACACTCCCGGACCTGGCTCACGCTACCGGGGGCCGACTCGAGCCCGGGCAGGTAGACGGTCTGGATCGAGTCCACGATCAGGATCCGCGGGGCCAGCGCTGCCACGTGACCCTCGACCGCCTGCAGATCGGTCTCCGCCACGAAGTAGAGCCCGGCCGGGGCGGGGCCGAGCCGGTCCGCCCGCATCTTGACCTGGGCCGCCGATTCCTCGCCCGAGACGTAGAGCACCGGCCCCGCCCGCTCGGCGAGCAGAAGGCTCACCTGGAGTAGCAGGGTCGACTTGCCGATGCCGGGATCGCCGCCGATGAGCACGAGCGAGCCCGTCACCACGCCGCCCCCCAGCACCCGATCCAGCTCCGCCATGCCGGTCGACGTCCGATGACCGCCGCTGTCGATGCGGATCTCGCCGATCGGCTGCGGGCGGGTCGCCCCGACGCTCGGGCGCGCCGCCGGGCCACGCGCGGGCGCGATCCGCTCCTCCACCAGCTGCACGTAGGTGCCCACCCGCGCGCAATCGGGGCACGTGCCGGGCTTGGGCGCGGCCAGCCCGCACTCCTGGCACCGGTAGGTGGAGCGCTCGCGCGCCATCAGCGGCCCCCGGCCCCGGCCGACTCGGCCGCGCGGCCCGAGTCGATGGTGGAGCGGATCAGGGTGCGCAGGAGGAAGCTCCGGCGGGCGCCCTCGAGGAACTGCACCAGGTTCTCGTAGACCGTCGGGTCCTCGAGCAGGCCGCCCACCGTGCCCTCGCCCGACTTGAGCCGCTCGGTGACCGCGCGCAGGTTGGCCATCGCCACGCGGAAGTCGGCGGTGGCGTCGCCGAGGGCGCCGGTCGTGCCGTCGGCGCCGTCCCGCGTGAGCTGGCCGAGCAGGCCCTGCCCCTGGGCGACGCGCTCCGAGACGTCGCGGAAGTTGTGCGCGACCGCGCGCAGGTCGTCGGCCACGCCCTTGTACTGGGGATCGTAGAGCAGCGCGCTCAGGAGCGTGTCCCGGCCGTCCGACTTCTCCGCCCCGCGCCCGAGCGCGTCCATCGCGGCGAGCAGCGCGCGCGCCGACTTGCCGCTCTCCGGCGAGAGCAGGACCCCCACCGCGCTGTCGCCCTGCTCGGCGCGGGCCAGGATCTGCTGGGTGCGCGCCAGGATCGCGTTGAGCCGGTTGAGCGACTCCGGCTCGTCGTACACCAGCGCGTGCACCAGCCCCTTGCCGGTCTCGACCTCCTTGGCGATGCGGTCCACCCTCGCCACGGTGGCCTTGAGGCCGGCGGCCAGCTCCTTCACGGTCTGCATGGTCTCGACGCCGGCCTTGAACATCTGCTGCATCTCGAACGGCTCGCTCGAGGTCAGGGCCTCGCCCGGCTTGAGCGCGGGCGCGGCCACCGTGCCGAGGGTGATCTCCACGATCTTGTCGCCGAGCAGGCCCTGGGTCGCGATGCGCGCCTCCGAGTCGCGCCGGATGCGCTCGGAATAGCGCCGCGCGATCGTGAGGGTCACCCGCACCTTGCCCCCGGGCTGCTCGGGCAGGGTCACCGCGGTCACCCGCCCGATCTGCACCCCGGCCAGCCGCACGGTGGCCCCCTCGATGAGCCCGCCGACCTCGGTGAACTCCACGACGAGATCGTACTTGCGCTCGAAGTAGCGGCCCTGCGCGCCGAGCAGGTAGATGATCGCCACGAACACGAGGAGGCCCGAGAGGATGAAGGCCCCGATGCGGACCTGCAGCGCGAACTGGGAGCGCTCGGCGGCCATCGCTAGATCTCCCGCAGCTCGCCGGCCAGGAACCGGCGCACGTCCGGGTTGGCGGAGCGGTGGATCTCGGCGGGGGTGCCCACGTCGGCGAAGTTCCCATCGAGGAGGATCGCCATCTGGTCGGCCACCAGCTCCGCGAACTCCACGTCGTGGGTCACCACGATCGCGGTGTCGCACACCCCGGTGCGGAGCTGGGCGATGAGCTGGGCCACCAGCCGGGCGTTGGTGGGATCGAGGCCGGCGGTCGGCTCGTCGAAGAAGACCACCTCCGGCTCCATCACGAGGGCGCGCGCGATGCCCACCCGCTTGCGCATGCCGCCGCTCAGCTCGGCGGGCATCAGCTCGTCGGTGTCGGGCAGCCCCACCAGGGTCAGGAAGTGGTGCACCCGCTCGGTGATCTCGCGCAGCGGCATGCGGGTGTGCTCGCGCAGCGGATAGGCCACGTTCTCGAACACGGAGAGCGAGTCGAAGAGGGCCGCCCCCTGGAAGACGAAGCCGGAGCGCCGCCGCACCGGCAGCATCGTTTCCTCGGTCATCCGATCGATGCGCGCGCCGAAGAGGGAGACGCGGCCCGCGTCCGGATAGATGAGGCCCGAGGCGATGCGCAGCAGCACCGTCTTGCCGGTGCCGCTGCCGCCCATCACCGCGAGGATCGTGCCCTTGCCGAGGGCGAGGTCGACCCCGCGCAGGACCTGCTTGCGGTCGAACGCCTTCCACACGTCCTGCAGCTCGACGAGCGGGCCCGCGGGTTTCGCGCGCATCACCAGAACATCAGCAGGAAGAGCTTGGTGATGAAGAAGTCGGAGATGATCACGCCCATCGCCACCTGGACCACCGTCGCGGTGGTGGAGCGGCCGAGCCCCTCGGTGCCGCCCTCGGTGGCGAGCCCGTTGTAGCAGCCGATCAGGGTGACCAGCGCGCCGAACACCACGCTCTTGCCGATCCCGGTCAGGAAGTCCTTGAGCACCACCCAGTAGGCGATGGTGTTCCAGTAGAGATACGGGTCGACGTTGCGATCGAACACAGCGATCAGCATACCTCCGAGCAGCCCCATTCCGTCCGCGAGGATGGTGACCAGCGGGAAGACCAGGAGGGCGGCCATCAGCCGCGGGACGATGAGCTTCTTGACGTAGTTGACCCCGAGGGCCCGGAGGGCGTCGATCTGCTCGGTGACCTTCATGGAGCCCACCTCCGCGGTGATGCCGGAGGCCACCTTGCCGCCCACCAGGATCGCGGTGAGCACCGGGCCCAGCTCGCGCAGGATCGAGAGCGCCACCACCGGGCCCACGTAGTTCTCCGCGCCGAAGCGCGCCATGTTCACCGCGGTCTGCAGCGCGAGCACCATGCCGGTGAAGAGCGCCGCGGTGAGGGCCACCGTGAGCGAGCGCACCCCGATGATGTCGATCTCGCGCGCCACCAGCCAGAAGTAGGCGGGCGGGAGGGTGAGGTTCCGCGCCACCCGGACGGTGAGCAGCCCGAGGCCGCCGTACCACACCGCCGATTCGCGCAGGTGCCGCCGCAGGTCCTGGACGATCACCGACCACCCTCCAGCGCGAAGGACTCGACCAGGGCCTGGAAGGCGGGCCGCCCCGCGTCGAAGGCCACCGTCGGGGCCACGTAGAGGAAGTCGTGCACGCACGGCTCGGCCCGGACCACCAGGGCCTCCACCGTGACGTCCCGACCGTCGGCCTGCCCCCGCACCACCGAGCGCGCCGCCTCGCGGCCGGCCACCTGCGTGGTCCCGTTCTCGATGACCTCGCGCCGGGTGAGGCCGAAGGTCAGGTGCCGGGCCAGCACGTCGAGGGGACGGGCCGTCTCGCGTCCCGCGCAGGTGGCGTCGACCAGCATCCCGGCCGACCCCGCCTCGCGCTCCAGCGAGAGATCCGCGCGCGGCGCCGACTCGACCTTCCAGCCGCTCGGCGGCAGCGTCACCCGGTAGCCCTTGGCGGAGTGGTAGACCCCGTTCTCGATGCGGCCGGTGGCGGTGGCACAGCCGGCGAGGATGGCGAGCAGCGTGAGCGCGACGAGCGGGTGACGGGAAGTCACTTACCCTTGGCGTGCCGGGCGGCCAGCTCCTCGAACACCCGGCGCAGGGGGATGCCGCGCGCGCTCAGCAGCACCATGGTGTGGAACCACAGGTCCGCCACCTCCGAGACCACCCGGCCGTCGCCCTCGCCTCCGAGCGCGGCGGTCATCACCTCGGCGGCCTCCTCGCCGATCTTGCGACAGATCTGGGGCTGGCCCTTCTGGAAGAGCGAGGCCACGTACGACCCGGCCGGCGGCGCCGCCTTGCGCGACTCGAGCACGCGCTCGAGGACTTCCAACATGGCCGGCCCGGCGCCGGCGGAGCCGGGCGCGCCCGCGTGGCCAGATTCACCCGCGAGGTCGTCCAGGCGCGTGAAGAAGCAGCTGCGCGCCCCGGTGTGGCAGGCCACCCCGTCCTGGTGCACCTGCACCAGCAGCGTGTCGCGATCGCAGTCGGCGTAGATGCCGTCCACGTGCTGGGCGTGGCCGGACGTCTCGCCCTTGCGCCAGAGCGCCTGTCGCGAGCGCGACCAGAAGTGGGTGAGGCCCGAGCGCCGCGTCGCCTCCAGCGCGTCCCGGCTCATCCACGCCACCATGAGCACCTGGCCGCTCTCGGTGTCCTGCACCACCGCGGGGATGAGCCCCTGCGCGTCCCAGGTCAGATCGTCGAGCGGGCTCACGGGCCGAGCCTCACCGGGACGCCGCGCTCGCTGAGGTATCGCTTCGCCTCCGGAACGGTGTGCTGCCCGAAGTGGAAGATCGAGGCCACCAGCAGCGCGTCGGCGCGGCCCTCGACGACGCCGTCGCGTAGATGCTCGAGCCGTCCCACGCCCCCGGACGCGATGACCGGCACCGAGACCGCCTCCGACACCGCCCGGGTCAGGGCAAGGTCGTAGCCCGCCCCGGTCCCGTCGCGGTCCATGCTGGTGAGCAGGATCTCGCCCGCGCCGCGCCGCTCGACCTCGCGCGCCCACTCGACCGCGTCGCGGCCGGCCGGCCGCCGCCCCCCGTGGGTGTGGACCTCCCAGGAGGCGTCGCGGGCCTTTGCGTCGATCGCGACCACGATGCACTGGCTCCCGAAGGCGCGCGACGCCTCGTCGATCAGCGCGGGCCGCTCGAGCGCGGCGGTGTTGAGCGAGACCTTGTCCGCGCCCGCCCGCAGGAGCGTCCGGATGTCTCCGAGAGACCGGACGCCACCTCCCACCGTGAGCGGCATGTAGATGCCCTCCGCGGTGCGGCGCACCACGTCGAGCATGGTGGCCCGGCCCTCGTGCGAGGCGGTGATGTCGAGGAAGACCAGCTCGTCGGCGCCCTGCGCGTCGTAGGCGAGCGCCGCGGCCACCGGATCGCCCGCGTCGCGCAGCTCGACGAAGCGGACGCCCTTGACCACGCGCCCGTCCTTGACGTCGAGACACGGGATCAGGCGCTTGCAGAGCATGGCCCTACTGCACCTCCGCCACCGCGGCGGCCAGATCGACCGCGCCGCTGTAGAGCGCCCGGCCCACGACGACCCCGGCGAGGCCGGCCACCGTGGCGAGCTGGCGGATGTCGTCGAGCGACCCGACCCCGCCCGAGGCGAACACCGGGATGCCGGCGGCCTGGGCCACCGCGCCGGTGCTCCAGAGGTTGGGGCCGGTCTGGGTGCCGTCGCGCGCGATGTCGGTGTAGATGATGCCGACCGCCCCGGCCGCTGCCGCGTCGCGGGCGAGCGCGATGGCGTCGAGATCGAGGACGCGGGTCCAGCCGTCCACCGCGACCTTCCCGTCGGAGGCGTCGACGCCGATGATCACACGATCCCGGAAGCGCTGGCACACCTCGCCCAGGAACGCGGGGTCGAGCGCGGCCCGCGTCCCCACGATGGCCCAGCGGGCACCCGCGGCCAGCACCGCCTCCACGTGGGCGATCTCCCGTAGGCCACCCCCCACCTCCACCGGGATCGAGACCGCCTGGATCATGGCGGCCACGAGCGCGGTCTGGGCCGGGCGGCCCGCGAAGGCCCCGTCCAAGTCCACCACGTGCAGCCGGCGCGCGCCCGCGTCCTGCCAGCGCCGCGCCATCGCCACCGGGTCGTCGGAGAACACGGTCTCCGCGTCGGCGCGGCCCTGCCGGAGCCGGACACAGCGGCCCGCCTTGAGATCCACCGCGGGGACGATCTCGAACATGCGCGCGCGCCTCAGCGGCGGTCGCGGACGAGCGCCGCGAAGTTCTCCAGCAGGCGGATGCCCCAGCGCTGGCTCTTCTCCGGGTGGAACTGGGTCGCGTAGAGCGCGCCGCGCCCGACCGCGGCCGGGAAGGTGATCCCGTAGTCGCAGGTGGCCACCTGGAGCGACGGATCGGTGGGCTCCGGGTAGTAGGAGTGCACGAAGTAGAAGTTCGCCCCGCTCGGGATGCCATCGAAGAGCGGCCAGTCGCCCCGGTGCGCGACCTGGTTCCAGCCCATGTGCGGCACCTTGAGCCCTGGAGGGAAGCGGCGCACCGCGCCCGGGATGACGTCGAGGCCCTTGCCCTGGCCGAACTCCTCGCTCTCGGTGAAGAGAAGCTGGTAGCCGAGGCAGATGCCGAGGAACGGGCGCGCCTCTCCGAGACAGGTGCGGATCGGCGCGATCAGGCCCAGGGCCTGGAGATTGTCCATCGCGTCGTGGAACGCGCCGTCGCCGGGCAGCACCACCGCCTCCGCGTCGTCGACCACCGCGGGATCCTGGGTCACCACCGCGGGCGTGCCGACGCGCGCGAAGGCCTTCTCCACGCTGCCCAGGTTGCCGCGCCCGTAGTCGACGACTGCGATCACAAGCTGCCCTTTGTGGAGAGAATCCCGGTGATTCTCGGGTTCAGACGGGTCGCTTCGGCGAGGGCGCGGCCGGCCGCCTTGAAGGTGGCCTCCGCGATGTGGTGGAGGTTCTCGCCGTAGTGCATGTTGAGGTGCAGCGTGATCTCCGCGTTGACCGCGACCGCGCGGAAGAAGTCCTTCAGCAGGTCGAGGTCGAAGTTGGCGATGCGCGTGCGCTGGAGCGGCACGTTGAACACGAGGTACGGCCGGCCCGAGATGTCGACCGCCGCGTGCAGGAGGGCCTCGTCCATGGGCAGGAAGGAGGCGCCGTAGCGCACGATGCCCTTCTTGTCGCCCACCGCCTCGCGGAGCGCCTTCCCGAGGCAGATGCCCACGTCCTCGACCGTGTGGTGGAGGTCGACATCCAGGTCGCCCTTGGCATCCACCTGGAGGTCCATCAGCGCGTGCTTGGACCACGCCTCCAGCATGTGGTTGAAGAACGGGATGCCGGTGTCGATCTTGGAGGCCCCGGTCCCGTCCAGGTTGAGATGCAGGACGATCTGGGTCTCCTTGGTGTTCCGCTCGATCCGGCTCTGTCGCGGCTCCGTCGGCTCCGTGCTCCGCTGCCCGGTCATCGTGCTCCCTCCCGCGCGGCCGCGATGCGTACCGCCGCCGCCGCGCCGTGTCCGTCGAGGCCCTCCACCCGCGACAGCTCCGCCACGTGCGGACCCGCCTCGGCCAGCCCGGCCGGCGAGTACTCGATCACGCTGAGCCGGGTCACGAAGTCCTCGGTCGAGAGCGCCGAGGAGAAGCGCGCGGTGCCGCCGGTCGGCAGCACGTGATTCGGTCCCGCCACGTAGTCGCCCACCACCTCGGGGGTGTGGCGGCCCAGGAACACCGCGCCGGCGTGCCGCACCCGCGCGAGCAGCGCCTCCGGGTCGCGGACCTGCAGCTCGAGGTGCTCGGGAGCGAGCCGGTTGGCCAGCTCCACCGCCTCCTCGACGCTCGCGGTCAGCACCAGCGCGCCGTGGCTCGCGAGCGCGGCGCCCGCGATCTCGCGCCGCGGCAGCGCGGTGAGCTGCCGGGCGAGCGCGGCCGCGACCCGGTCCCGCAGCGCGGCCGAGGGCGTGAGCAGCACCGCGCGCGCCATCGGGTCGTGCTCGGCCTGGGCCAGCAGGTCCGCGGCCACGAACTCCGCGTCCGCGGTCTCGTCGGCCACCACGATCACCTCGCTCGGACCCGCCACCATGTCGATGCCCACGTCGCCGAACACCTGCGCCTTGGCGAGCGCCACGTAGATGTTGCCCGGGCCCACGATCTTGTCGACGCGGCGGATGGTCTCGGTCCCGTAGGCGAGCGCGGCCACCGCCTGGGCGCCGCCGACCCGGTAGGCCTCGGTCACCCCCGCGATGCGGGCGGCGGCGAGCACCGCGGGATTGAGAGCGCCGTCCGCGCCGGGCGGCGAGACCAGCACGATCTCCCGCACTCCCGCCACCCGCGCCGGCACCACCGTCATCAGGACGGTGGAGGGATAGGCGGCCCGCCCGCCCGGCACGTAGACCGCGACCCGCTCGAGCGGGCGCACCTCCTGGCCGAGGCGCGAGCCGTGGTCGTCCCGCATGCGCCACGAGCGCGGCGCGCACTCGCGGTGGAAGCGCTCGATGCGCGCGGCTGCGTAGCGGAGCGAGCGCAGGGTCACCTCACCCACCGTGCGCTCGGCCGCCGCGTACTCCTCGGGGCGCACCGCGAGCTCGGCCGCGGTGAGGCTCACCCGGTCGAAGCGCCGGGTGTAGTCGAGGACCGCCGCGTCACCGCGCGCGCGGACCGCAGCCACGATCTCGGTGACGCGACCGGCGACCTCCGGATCGACCGCCCCCGGCGGCCGCTCCAGCGCGCGGACGACGCCCTCGATGCCGGCACTCGACGTCTCGAGCGTACGAATCATTTTCTGGACTTGCTCGGCTCGGCGGCGGCGCGCCCCGCGCGCGCGGTCGTCTCGCGCATCGCGGTGATGAGCTGGCTCACGTGGGCGTGCGCGGTCTTGAGCGACGCGCGATTGACGATGAGGCGCGCGGTGGAGGTCAGGATCTCGGCCACCTCCACCAGCCCGTTCGCCCGCAGGGTCTCCCCGGACTGCACGAGATCGACGATGCGCTCGGCCAGGCCCACCAGCGGGGCCAGCTCGATCGAGCCGTCGAGGCGGACCATCTCGACCTGGATCCCCCGCTCCGAGAAGTAGGACTCGGTGAGGCGCGGGTACTTGGTGGCGACGCGCACCCACGACCACTTGGCCGGATCGTCGCGCTCCCACAGCTCGCGGGTCTCCGCCACCACCAGCCGGCAGAACCCGAACCCGAGATCCACCGGCTCGTAGACGTCGGGCTGCTGCTCGAGCAGTATGTCCTTGCCCACGATGCCGAGGTCGGCCGCGCCGTACTCCACGTAGGTCGGCACGTCGGCGGGCTTGAGCAGGATGAAGCGCAGCCCCGCCGCGTCGTCGGCCTGCAGGAGCCGCCGCGAGTCGGGCTCGATGCCGCGGATGCCCATGCCCGCGAGCACGGTGAGCGCGGGCTCGAGCAGGCGGCCCTTGGGCAAGGCGAGGGTGAGCATCAGCGCACCCGGTCGATGGTGGCGCCGAGCGCGCGGAGCTTGACCTCGAGCCGCTCGTAGCCGCGATCCAGGTGGTAGACGCGCGAGACCTCCGCCTTCCCACGGGCCGCGAGGCCGGCCAGCACCAGCGAGGCGGAGGCGCGCAGATCGGTCGCCATCACGGGGGCACCCTGGTAGTAGCGGACCCCGCGCACCATCGCGATCGATCCCTCCGCGTCGATGCGCGCGCCCATGCGCGAGAGCTCGGCCACGTGCATGAAGCGGTTCTCGAAGATGGTCTCGGTGATCTTGCTGATCCCGTCGGCCAGCCCGAGCATGGCCATGAACTGGGCCTGCATGTCGGTGGGGAAGCCGGGGAACGGGCTCGTGATGAGGTCGGCCGCCTTCGGGCGGGCCGGCCCCTGGCAGCGGATCCGGTCGCCGGAGACGGTCACCGCCGCGCCGCACTCCTCGAGCTTCCCGAGTATCGCCGACATGTGACGCGGCTCGGCGCCGACCACCGTCACGTCGCCGCCGGTGATGGCGGCGGCCACCAGCAGGGTCCCGGCCTCGATGCGATCCGGGATCACCCGGTGCCGCGCGCCGCCCAGCTCGGGCACGCCCTCGATCTCCACCCGCTCGGTCCCCGCCCCCTCGATGCGGGCGCCCATCGCGCTGAGCAGCCGGGCCAGATCCGTCACCTCCGGCTCCCGCGCCGCGTTCTCGATGACGGTGGTGCCCTCGGCGAGGGCCGCCGCCATCATCAGGTTCTCGGTGCCGGTGACCGTCACCAGGTCGGTGGTGATGCGCGCGCCCTTGAGCCGGCTCGCCCGCGCCTCCACGTAGCCGTTGCGGATGAAGACCTCGGCCCCCAGCTTCTGGAAGCCCTTCAGGTGCTGGTCGATGGGCCGCACCCCGATCGCGCAGCCGCCCGGCAGCGCGACCTTGGCGAGGCCGGTGCGCGCGAGCAGCGGCCCCAGCACCAGCACCGAAGCCCGCATGGTCGAGACCAGCTCGTAGGGCGCCTCGTTGCTGGTCACGCGGGCGACCTGCACGCGGGTGCTGCCGTCGGGATCGGCGGTGATCACCCCGCCGAGCTGCTCGAGCAGCGAGCGGGTGGTGTCGACGTCGGCCAGCGCGGGCACGTTCTCCAGCACTAGCGGCTCCGCGGTGAGGAGGGCGGCGCACAGCGCGGGCAGCGCCGCGTTCTTGGCCGCGCTCACCGTCACGTCGCCGCGCAGCGGAGTGCCGCCCTGGACGACCAGCTTCGCGGCCATCAGCAGCCCTCCCGGCGGGCCGCGCCCGAGGCGCAGCCCGCGAGGGTGGTGGCGGCCGGCTCCCACCGCCCGCCGATGTAGCGCTCGATCCCGTTGAGGTCGCGGCGGGCCCGGATGCCGGAGAAACCCTCGGCCGCCATCAGGGAGGCGAGCGGACCGGCCTGCTCGTCGCCGATCTCCATCAGCAGCCACCCCCCGCGCTTGAGCACCGCGGGCGCCCCCGCCACGATGCGACGGAGCACGTGGAGGCCGTCGGGGCCGCCGTCGAGCGCAGCTCGCGGCTCGTGGCGCGAGACCTCGGGGGGCAGCGAGGGAATCACCGCGCTCGGCAGGTAGGGCGGGTTGGCCACCACCAGGTCGAGGCTGCCCGAGATCGACCCGAGCGGGGCGAAGAGATCGCCGGCCAGGAGCCGGACGCGCGCGCCCACGCCCAGGTCGCGCACGTTGCGCGAGGCCACCGCGAGGGCGCCGCCCGAGATCTCCACCGCGAGCACCTCGGCCGCCGGCTGCGATCGAGCGATCGCGCAGGCGATCGCGCCGCTACCGGTGCCGAGATCGGCCACCACCGGCTCCGGGCGGTCCGCCAGGACCTCGAGGGCCCACTCGACCAGCCCCTCCGTCTCGGGCCGGGGCACCAGCACATCCGGCGAGACCGCGAGCCGCAGCCCGTGGAACTCTTCCCAGCCGAGCAGGTACTGGAGCGGCTCGCGCGCGGCCCGGCGCTCGACCAGGGTCAGATAGCGGGTGACGGTGGGCGTGGCGAGCCGGCGCGCCGGGTCCGTGTAGAGGGCGAAGCGGTCGACGCCCAGCAGCCCGGCGAGCAGCCACTCCGCCTCCGGCCGCGCGGTCCCGATCCCGGCCGACTCCAGCGCGGCGGTCCCGCGCGCGAGCAGCGCGGGCACCGTGCGGTCCGCCACTAGCCCGATCACGGGACGCTCTCCGCGAGCTTCTGGCTCTGGTCCCGCTCCCGCAGCGCGTCGATCAGCTCGTCGAGATCGCCCTCCAGCACGGTGGGCAGCCGGTGCAGGGTGAGGTTGATCCGGTGGTCGGTGACGCGGCCCTGCGGGAAGTTGTAGGTCCGGATCCGCTCGCTGCGCTCCCCGGTGCCGACCTGGCTCCGCCGGTCCGCCGCGATGGCGGCGGCCTGCTCCTCCTGCGCCCGCTCGAGCAGCCGGGCCTTCAGCACCCGCAGGGCCTTCGCCCGGTTCTTGATCTGGGAGCGCTCGTCCTGGCAGGTCACCACCAGGCCGGTGGGCAGATGGGTGAGGCGGACCGCCGAGTCGGTGGTGTTGACTCCCTGGCCGCCGGGGCCGGAGGAGCGGTACACGTCGACCTGGATGTCCTTCTCGTCCACCTTCACGTCGACGTCCTCGGCCTCCGGCAGCACCGCCACCGTCACCGTCGAGGTGTGGATGCGTCCGCTCGACTCGGTGGTGGGTACGCGCTGCACCCGGTGCACCCCGCGCTCGAACTTGAGGCGGCTCCACGCCCCGCGGCCCTGCACGAGGGCCACCACTTCCTTGAGGCCGCCGACCCCGGTGGGATGGCTGTCGATGACCTCCCACTTCCACCGCTTCTGCTCCGCGTACTTCGTGTACATGCGGAACAGCTCGGCCGCGAAGAGGCCGGCCTCGTCGCCACCCGCCCCCGCCCGGATCTCCACGAAGACGTTCGTGTCGTCGTTCGGATCGCGCGGGACCAGCATGCCCCGCAGCTCCTCTTCCAGTTGCGCCTGGCGCGCGCCCAGCTCGTCGATCTCGGCCTGGGCCAGGTCGCGCATCTCGCGATCGGCGTCCTCGGCCAGGATGTGGCGGGCCTCCGAGGTCCGGGCGAGGACGTTCTTGTACTCCTCGAACTTGGCCACCGTCTCGGCCAGGTCCGCCGCCGCCTTGGCGGTGCGCGCGTAGACCGCGGGCTGGCCGATCACCTGGGGATCGGACAGCGAGCGGTTCAGCTCGCCGTAACGCTCTTCGATCTGCCGGAGCTTGTCGAACATAGAAGTGCCTCAGGGACGGGCACACGGGGAACGGCGCCGCGGCGAAAGACCAGCAATCAGATGCAGCCGAGTGTGTGGCTCGGAGCGCGGAGCAGCGCCGAGCCCGGCCCTACCCCTCCGTGCGGCTCTTCCTCTTGTACTTCTGCTGGAAGCGCTCGACGCGCCCGGCGGTGTCCAGGAACCGCTGCTTCCCGGTGAAGAAGGGATGGCACTTGGAGCAGACCTCCACCTTGATGGTCGGCACGGTGGAGCGGGTGTGGATGACCTCCCCGCAGTTGCAGGTGATCGTGGTGTCAATGTAGTCCGGATGAATGCCAGCCTTCACGGCGCACCTCCTAAATGGGTCTCAGAGCATAGCAGGGCGGACGTGAAAAGGCAAAAATCCGGGTGCGGCGGGGGCTAGGCGAGCTGGTTCATCTGGTTCAGGAAGTCCTTGTTGCTCTTGACCATTTTGAGCTTGTCGAGCAGCAGCTCCATGGCCTCGACCGGGTTCAGCTGGGACAACGCTTTCCTGAGCAGCCATACTTTCTGGAGCTCGTCCTTCTCCAGCAGCAGCTCTTCTTTACGGGTCCCCGTTTGCTCGATATTGATCGTGGGGAAGATGCGCTTGTCCATCAGCCGCCGGTCCAGGTGCACCTCCATGTTGCCGGTGCCCTTGAACTCCTCGAAGATCACGTCGTCCATGCGGGACCCGGTGTCGATGAGGGCGGTGGCCATGATGGTGAGCGAGCCGCCCTCCTCCACGTTGCGGGCCGCCGCGAAGAAGCGCCGGGGGCGCTGGAGCGCGTTGGCGTCGAGGCCGCCGGAGAGCACCTTGCCGGAGGACGGGATCACCGCGTTGTGGGCGCGGGCGAAGCGGGTGATCGAGTCGAGCAGGATGACGACGTCGCGCTTGTGCTCGACGAGGCGCTTGGCCTTCTCGATCACCATGTCCGCCACCTGCACGTGCCGCTGGGGGGGCTCGTCGAAGGTGGAGGAGATGACCTCACCGCGCACCGAGCGCTGCATGTCGGTGACCTCTTCCGGCCGCTCGTCGATCAGCAGCACGATGAGGTACACCTCGGGGTGGTTCTTGGCGATGGCGTTGGCCAGGTTCTGGAGCAGCACCGTCTTGCCGGTACGCGGCGCGGCCACGATGAGCCCGCGCTGGCCCTTGCCGATCGGGCACAGCAGATCCATCGCGCGGGTGGTCAGATTATCGGAGTCGTGCTCGAGCCGGATCCGCTCCATCGGGTAGAGCGGGGTCAGGTTGTCGAACAGGGTCTTGTCGCGCGCCTGCTCCGGCGTCTCGAAGTTGATCGCCTCCACCTTCAGGAGGGCGAAGTAGCGCTCGCTGTCCTTGGGCGGCCGCACCTGGCCGGAGATGGTGTCGCCGGTACGCAGGTCGAACCGCCGGATCTGCGAGGGCGAGACGTAGATGTCGTCGGGGCCCGGCAGGTAGTTGTAGTCGGGCGCGCGGAGGAAGCCGAAGCCGTCGGGCAGGACCTCGAGCACGCCCTCCGCGAAGATCAGTCCGTCGCGCTCGGCCTGCCCCTGCAGGATCTTGAAGATCAGCTCCTGCTTGCGGAGGCCGCTGGTGCCCTGGACGCCGAGCTCCTTGGCGACGTTGTTCAGGTCCGCGATCGTCTTGTCCTTGAGCTCGGACAGATTCATCCGCTTTCCTCCTGCCCCGACCACCGCGGTGGTCGTTTCGGCGGGAATGGGCTCCGGGGCGGACGGCTTGGGGGCGGGGCGCTTGGGCGTGCGCTCTGAGGAAGAGATGGTGTTCTCCGGCGGGTTGCGTGTGTTGAGATCTACTCTGTAAGGAGGTTGGGTGCCGTGCTACGCGAATCACTCTCCCATACGGTTTCCCGGGCTGTCAACTCTGATTTTCACATGCGCACGTCGATGATGGCCCGCTGCTTGATCTCGACCAGCCAATCCTTGAGCCGCGCGTCGTACTTCTGGCGGTAGAGGATGTCGCGGACCTGGTTGCGCACCTGGACGAGGCCGTCGCCGCTCAGCGTCTCGCGCGAGTCGAGCCGGAACAGATGGTAGCCCACCTGGGAGCGGAACGGGGTGGAGACCTCGCCGGGCTGCAGGCGCATGATCGCCTCCTCGATGTCGGGGGCCAGCTCGCCGCGCTTGATGTTGCCGATCACGCCCCCGTCCTTGCCAGAGGGATCCTCCGAGAACTTCTTGGCCAGCTCGCCGAAGTCCTGCCCCTCGAGCAGGCGCCCGTAGATCTCCTCCGCCTTCTTGCGCGCCTCGAGCCAGCCCTCCTCGCCCTTGTTGGGATCGGGCACCACCAGGATGTGGCGGGGCGTGAAGGTGAGGCCGGTCTCGAGCTTCTCCCGGTTGTCGACCAGGTACTTGTCGATCTCCTGCTCGGTCACCGAGATGCGCAGCGCGACCTTCCGGCGGATGACCCGCTGGACCATGAGCTGCTCGCGGAGCCGCTTGCGGACCGCCTCGACGGTGAGGCCCTGGCCCTTGATGATCTCCTCGAACTCCTTATCGTCCTTGGCCTTGAGCTTCTTCATGATCTCGGCCACGTTGTCGTTCAGCTCCGCGTCCTCGATCACCACCTTGTCGCGCTCCGCCTGCTGCAGCTGGATCCGGTTCTCGATCAAGGTCTGGAGCAGCCGGGCGCGCAGCGCCTTGCGGGCCTCGCCGTCCGACATCTGCTCGCGGGTCTCGGCCAGGTAGTACAGCTCCGCCTCGTCCAGCTCGTACTGAGTGATCGCGTCGTTGTTCACCACGCAGATGACCCGGTCGACCACGTCGGGCGAGGACTCGATCTGGTCCCGCGAGGTCAGGATCGGCGCCGACGCGGGGGGCTTGGGCGCCTCCGCGGCGGGAGCGGGCGGGGCGGGGCGGCCGAACAGGGGGACCCAGCTCGGGATCGCCATCGAGCAGCCGGCGGTCGCGAGGGAGAGCAGGGCGAGGAGGACGACGCGCGCGCGATGCCGGCCGGCCCGGCGCCTCACCGGAGCGAGTCCAGGAGCTTCGCGAGGGCGTCGCGTACCGCGGGCCAGGGCTCGGTCGGAATCCGTGCTTCCACCGTGTACTCCTTTTTCAGCGCGATGCCGCCTCGACTGGCCGCGATCGCCTTGAGGATCCTCTCGGGTGTGACCTTGGTCGACGGGGCGAAGGTGAGCACCGCCCGCCCACCGCCGGCCTCCACCCGCTCCACCCCGAGCTGCCGGGCCGCCACCCGGAGTCCCACCACGTCCAGCAGCGCCTCGACCGCCGGGGGCGGCGGACCGTAGCGGTCGGCCAGCTCGGCGCGCGCGTCGACGACTTCCTCGGGGCGCTCGATCTCGGCGAGCCGCTTGTAGAGGGCGAGTCGCTGGTTCACCTCGGGGACGAACGACTCGGGCAAGAGCGCTTCCACGTCCGCCGAAATGACCGGGTCGACGCGCTCCGCCGCCGGTTCGCCCCTCAAGTCTCGCACGGCCTCCGCCAGGAGCTTGCTGTAAAGATCGAACCCCACCGCCGCGATGTGCCCGTGCTGGGCCGCCCCCAGGAGGTTGCCGGTGCCCCGGATCTCCAGATCCCGCATGGCGAGCCGGAGCCCCGCCCCCAGCTCGGTCGACTCCTCGATCACCCGCAGCCGCTTCTGGGCCGTCTCGTCGATCCGGCCGTCGGCGGGCACCAGGAGGTAGGCGTAGGCCTGCTGCCGCTCCCGGCCCACCCGCCCCCGGAGCTGGTAGAGCTGCGCCAGCCCGAAGCGGTCGGCCCGGTTGATGATGATGGTGTTGGAGGCCGGGATGTCGAGGCCCGACTCCACGATCGCGGTCGAGACCAGCACGTCGGCCTGGCCGTCCACGAACTTGACCATCACGCTCTCCAGCTCCCGCTCCGCCATCTGGCCGTGCCCCATCACCACCCGCGCCTCCGGCACCAGGGTCTGGATGAAGTGGGTCATCGAGCCGAGCGACTGGATGCGGTTGTGCACGAAGAACACCTGCCCGCCCCGGTTCAGCTCCCGCTCGATCGCCTCGCGGATCACGGTGCGGTTGAACGCGGTCACCACCGTCTCCACCGGCAGCCGGTCGAGCGGCGGCGTCTCGATCACCGAGAGGTCGCGCACCCCGGAGAGCGCCATGTGGAGCGTGCGCGGGATCGGGGTCGCGGTGAGGGTGAGCACGTCCACCGAGGTGCGCAGCTGCTTGAGCCGCTCCTTGTGGGTGACCCCGAAGCGATGCTCCTCGTCGACCACCAGCAGGCCCAGGTCCTTGAACTGCACGTCCTTCGACAGCAGCCGGTGCGTGCCGACCACCACGTCGACCGCGCCGGAGGCGAGGCCGGCCACCACCGCCTTCTGCTCCTTGGGGCTGCGGAAGCGCGAGAGCAGCTCGACCTTGGCCGGGAACGGAGTGAAGCGCTCGACGAAGGTGTTGTAGTGCTGCTGGGCCAGCACGGTGGTCGGCACCAGCACCGCGACCTGTCGGCCGTCCGCCACCGCGCGGAAGGCGGCGCGCAGGGCCACCTCGGTCTTGCCGTAGCCCACGTCGCCCGCGACCAGGCGGTCCATCGGGCGCCCCCCCATCATGTCGCCCTTGACCTCCTCGATGGCGCGCATCTGATCCGGCGTCTCCTCGAACCGGAACGAGGCCTCGAACTCGCCCTGCCACGGCGTGTCGTCGGCGAAGCGCGGCCGCTCGGCCACCGAGCGCGTCGCGTAGAGCTTCAGCAGCTCCTCCGCCATCTCGCGCAGGGCCGCCCGCACCGATTCCTTCAGGCGCTGCCACGCGCCGCCGCCCAGCCGGTCGAGCCGCGCCGCGCCCTCGGGGGCGCCCATGTACTTCGAGATCAGGTCGAGCCGCTCGACCGGCAGGTAGAGCCGGCCGCCCTCGGCGTACTCGAGCAGGAGGAAGTCGGCGTCGTGGCCGTCGGTCGCGAGCGTGCGGAGGCCGTGGTAGCGTGCGATGCCGTGCTGCTCGTGCACCACGAGGTCGTTGGGGGCCAGGTCGTTGAACGAGGCGATGGCCGCGCCGCGCTGGAAGAGGGGCCGCCGCAGCCGGCGCCGCTGCGCTCCGAAGATCTCCTCCTCGCAGAGCACGACCAGCCCGAGGGCGGGGAGCTGGAAGCCGGCCGAGCACTCCCCCACCAGCACCCCGAGCCCCTCCGAGCTCCACAGGGTCGCCTCCGGCCACGCCTCGAGCTCGTGCTCGGCCAGCATCTGCCGCAGGCGGTCGCGCTGCCGCTCGTCGTCCACCACCAGGCGCACCGTGAAGCCCTCGACCCGCCAGTCCCGGATCTCGGTCGCGAGGGTCTTGAACTGGCCGCGGAAGCCGCCGACCGAGCGCGCGCCCATCGCGATCCGCGGCCCCGCGCCGTCGCCGCGGTGGAGCAGCGGCAGCTCGAGCCGCTGGAAGCGCGCGAGCAGGGTCGCGAGCGGCGCGGCGGAGGGCGCGTCGTCGGGCGGCGCCTCCAGCAGCGCGGGATCCTCCAGGACGATCACGGTCTCGGCGGGCAGGTAGTCGAGCAGGGTGACCGGCGCCGCGTCGCGTGAGCCGAGCGGCAGCACGGTCAGCTCCCGGAGCTGACCCACCGACCGCTGCGACGTGGGATCGAAGAGGCGCAACGACTCCACCTCGTCGCCGAAGAACTCGGCGCGCACCGGCTGGGCGTGGGTCGGCGAGAAGATGTCGACGATGCCGCCGCGCAGGCTCCACTGCCCCACCTCGAGCACCGTCTCGACGCGCTCGTAGCCCGCCGCCTCGAGGAGCGCGAGCAGGATCTCGCGATCGCTCCCCTCGCCCACCGTCAGGGTGAAGGTGCGGCGCTTGAACGACTCGGGCGGCGGGACCGGGATCGCGAGCCCGGACGGGGTGGCCACGATCGCCACCGCGTCGCCGTCCAGCAGCCGCCGGCAGCAGAGGGCGCGCTCCGCGTCCGGCTCGCGATGGCGGCCCCCGCGCCAGGAGGCGCCGGACCCCGACGGGAACTCCAGCACGCGCCCCTCCCCGACCGGTCCGCCGACGGCCCCGCCCGAGAGCGTGGCCAGGAAGAAGGCGGTGTCCTGGGCGGCCTGATGTCGCTGGACCGGCCCCGGGGTCAGCACCAGGATCGGCCGCCCGCTGCGCTGGAGCAGCCCGGCAGTGGCCAGGGCGCGGGACGAGCCCCAGAGGCCGTCGGCGCGCAGGCAGGGTGCTCCCTTGGCGAGGGCCGCCAGCACCTCGTCGAACGCGGCCCAGCGAGACAGGACGGACGGAACAGACACACTCATCACACGGAACGCCGCAACAGAGGTACCACCGGGGGCGCGCGGCGTCAACGCCGCGGGCCTCTCAGCGAGAGCCCTGCGCAAGGTAGAAGGACAGGGTCTCGAGCTCGATGGCGAGGTCCACGTTCTTCAGGCGGACGTCCCGCCCCGCCTTGATGCGGCCCGGCGCGAAGTTGAGGATGGTCTTGATGCCGGCCGCCACCAGCTTCTCGGTGACCGCCTGCGCGGACTCTCCCGGCACCGCCACGATCGCGATCTGGAGGTTGCGGGCCTTGGCCTCCTTCGGCAGGTCCTGCATCGGCTGGATCGTCACGCCGTCGATCGCCTTGCCCCACTTGGTGGGGTCGTCGTCGAAGATCGTGGAGATCCGGAAGCCCTGGCGCGCGAAGCCCTTGTAGTGGAAGAGGGCCGAGCCCAGGTTGCCGAAGCCCACCAGGGCCACCTGCCACTCCCGGTCGAGCCCGAGGATGCGCTGCAGCTCGGCCTTCAGCCCGGAGACGTAGTAGCCGATGCCCCGCACCCCGAACTCGCCGAAGTAGGCGAGGTCCTTGCGGACCTGGGCCGAGTTGAGGCTGAACCGCTCGGCCAGTTCCTGCGACGAGATGGTCTTCACCCCGTCCTCCTCCAGCTGGAGGAGACTGCGAGTGTAGACAGACAGGCGGCGCACCGTCATCTCCGGGATCCGGGGGATCTTGAACGGCGACCGTCGTGCCATGTTCGTCTCGGCGGCGCTGCTCGCGCCGGGTGGGGCATTCCTTTCGCGGGCGAGCCCGCGTGCCGTCCCGGGGCTCGGGCCCCGGGACGGTGCCTACGAGCTCCTCTCTACGACTTCACGAACAGCAGGATGACCGCGATGACGAACACGAACAGCACGAGCGACTCGATGAACGCCAGACCCAGCAGCATCGCGGTCTGGATCCGGGCGATCGCGCCGGGCTGCCGCGCCATGGCGTCCACCGCCGAGCCCGCCGCGCGGCCCTGACCCAGGCCGCAGAGTCCCGCGGCCAGGCCAAAGCCGAGGCCGGCGGCCAGGACCGCGAAGGCCTTCGCCATGTCGCCCGAGCCCGCGGCGTCGGCCGCCCAGGCCATCCCCGGGACCGCCAGAATCGCCAGAACACTCACGGTGAGAATGCGTTGCACGGCTTTCCTCCTTGTTGAGGGTGACTGCGACTAGTGGTGCTCGGCTTCCTCGACCGCGGCCGCGATGTAGAGCATGGCCAGCTTGCAGAAGATGAAGGTCTGGATGAACGCGACCAGGATCTTCAGCGGGAACAGGAAGCCCACGACGAACACGACCATGATGATCGCGGCCGGGGCTCCCACCACGATCCCTCCGAGGGTGCCGGAGAGCGCCCAGCCCAGCATCCCGTCGAAGCCCATCATGAAGAAGAAGATGGCGAGCAGGATGTGGCCGGCCATCATGTTGCCGAAGAGGCGGAGGGACAGGGAGAGCGGCCGCGCGCAGTGGCTGATGATCTCGATGACGAACATCAGCGGCTTCAGCACCGTCGGCACCGGGCCCGCGAAGTGCTTCATGTACGGGATGAAGCCCTGCTTGCGCACCCCGATCACGTGGTAGGTGATGAACACGATCAGCGCGCACGCCGCGGTGGTGTTCAGGTTGGCGGTGGGCGCCACCAGCCCCGGGATCAGCCCCATCAGGTTCGAGGTGAGGATGAAGAGCCCGAGGGTGGCGATCAGCGGCAGGTAGCGCCGCCCCTCGTGGCCGATCGTCTCGTCGAGCTCCTTCAAGAACTGGTCGAGCACCAGCTCCATGAAGTTCTGGCCCCCGGTCGGCACCAGCGCGACCCGGCGGGTCGCCACGAAGGAGACCACCACCAGGATCCCCATCACGATCCACGTGTAGAGGATGTGGTCCGGGATGGCCGGGATGTGCAGGATCGGCGGGTGCTCGATGATCTCCACGGCTCAGGCCTCCTTCCGGGCGTCGAGGAGACCCTGGGCCAGGAGCACCGGCGGCAGCGCGGCGAGCCCGATCCCGACCCCGACCGGGTGCGCCCAGCCCTGCGCCACCAGCAGGCCCAGCGCGCCGAAGGTGACGAGCTGGCGGAGGCCCACGCGGCCGATGCGCCCGACGCCGCCTCCGCCCTCCGCGATCAGCGCGGTGGCCCGGCTCACGTCGCGCGCGAGCCACCGGAAGTTCAGCAGCGCGATGGCCCCGCCGCCGCCCACTCCCGCCGCGACCGGCGCGCCGCCGAGCCACCAGGCGCCCGCGGCCATCGCGGCCACCGTGGCGCTTGCCGTCCACGTCACTCGTGCTGCGAGATCAGCGATCATTCGAATCCTGCTCGTTCAGTGCCTTGATCGTCCGGTAGAAGTTCACCGCCGCCGCCACGATGCCGAGGGCGAGCCCGAGCAGCAACAGCCACGGGCTCGTCCCGAGCCACCGGTCGGCGAAGTAGCCCGCCGCGAGGCCGACCGCGACGCACGCGAACAGCATCGTCCCGAGATTGACGAGCTGAGCGGTCTGCCCTTGCGCCGGCCCCCGTTCTTCCGGAGCCATGTGAACAGGAACACTATCACACGCTTCCGAGGCTGACAAGAATCATCAAGCCATTGATTTAGCTGAGTATTATTCCCTTGGCCGATTGCTCCTCAGGTACAAAGTCAGGCTCGGTCGGGCTCGATCCATCCGCGCGCGCGCTCCACCGCGCGGCGCCACCCCACGTAGCCGGCCTCGCGCGCGGCGGGCGACATGGTCGGGGTGAACTCCCGCTCGAGCTTCCAGCGCCCGCCGAGATCGCCGCTCTTCCAGAGCCCGGCGCCCACGCCGGCCAGGTACGCGGCGCCGAGTCCGGTGGTCTCGGTCACCGAGGGCCGCAGCACCTCCACCCCCAGCACGTCGGCCTGGAACTGGCAGAGGAAGTCGTTGGCGGCCGCTCCGCCGTCCACCCGCAGCGTCGTCAACGGGACGCCCGCCTCGCGGCGCATGGTGTCGAGCACGTCGCGGCTCTGGTAGGCGATGGCCTCGAGCGCGGCGCGAGCCACGTGCGCGCGCGAGGTGCCGCGGGTGATGCCGACGAGCGTGCCGCGCGCGTAGGGATCCCAGTACGGCGCGCCCAGGCCCACGAAGGCGGGCACCAGGTAGACGCCTCCGGTGTCGGGCACCGACTGGGCGAGCGCCTGCGTCTCGGCCGCCTGCTTGATGAGGCCGAGGCCGTCGCGCAGCCACTGCACCGCCGCGCCCGCGATGAACACCGCGCCCTCGAGCGCGTAGGCGGTCGCGCCCTCCACCGTCCACGCCACCGTGGTCAGCAGGCCCTCGGTCGAGGCCACCGCGCGCGCGCCGGTGTTGAGCAGCGCGAAGCAGCCGGTGCCGTAGGTGTTCTTGGCCATGCCGGGCGCCACGCACGCCTGGCCGAAGAGCGCGGCCTGCTGGTCGCCCGCGATGCCGGCCACCGGGATGCCGGCGGGCAGCGGCGGCGCCGCGCCGGCGGTCGTCTCGCCGAACACGCCGGCGGACGGCTTCACGGTGGGCAGGAGCGCCATCGGCACCCCGAGGAGACGACAGAGCCCCTCGTCCCACGCGAGCGCGTGGATGTCGTAGCAGAGCGTGCGCGAGGCGTTGGAGGGATCGGTCGCGTGCACCGCGCCCCCGGTGAGCTGCCAGAGCAGCCAGGCGTCCACCGTGCCGAAGCAGATCTCGCCCCGCTCCGCGCGGGGCCGGAGCGACGGGTCGTGATCGAGCATCCAGCGGATCTTGGTCCCCGAGAAGTAGGCGTCGACCACCAGCCCGGTCTTCCGGCGGATCTCGGGCTCGGCCCCGTCGGCCCGAAGCCGGTCGCAGAGCGCGGCGGTGCGCCGGCACTGCCACACGATGGCGTTGCCGAGGGGACGGCCGGAGGCGCGCTCCCAGAGGATCGCGGTCTCGCGCTGGTTGGTGATGCCGATCGCCGCGATCTCGGCCGGCGTGATCCCGGCCGCCGCGATCGCCTGGCCGAGGGCCTGCACGGTGGTGGACCAGATCTGGGCCGGATCGTGCTCCACCCAGCCCGGCTGCGGGTAGTGCTGCGGCAGCTCCGCGTAGCCCCGGGCGCGCACCGCCCCGTCGGGGTCCACCACCAGCGCGGTGGAGCCGGTCGTCCCCTGGTCGAGGGCGAGGACGAAGCGGCGCGCGGTCACCGCCCGAGCGCCGCCTTGGCGAGGTCCGGCCGATCCGTGATCACGACCCCCACGCCCTGGCCGATGAAGCGCTCGATGGCATCGCGCTCGTTCACCGTCCACACCCCGAGGGTCAGGCCCGCGAGCCGCGCCTGCCGCGCGACCTCGGCGGTCACCAGGCGCTGGTCGAGGCCGACGAAGCCGATCCCGGCCTGGCGGAGCGCCTGCAGCTCCGGCTCGATCGCGGCCGGGGGCAGCGCGCGCGCCGAGTAGAGCGCGCCCGCGCGGGCGTCCGGCCGGATCTCGCGCACCCGCCGCCAGGTCGCCCCCTCGAACGCCATCACGATCGCGAACGAAGTGAACCGGTGGCGGTCGAGCACCGCCATCACCTTCTCCTCGATGCCGGGGTAGCGCCGCTTCCGGTCGTCGGTCTTGATCTCGAGCAGCATCTGCCGCTGGCCCGTCGCGGCGAGGGCCACCACCTCGTCCAGGGTGGGCACCGGCTCCGCGGTCGGCGCGCCGCCGCGGTCCTTGAGGTGGAGCGCGCGCAGCTCGGCCGCGGTGCGCTCCCGCACCGGCCCGCTCCCGTCGGTGGTGCGATCGAGCGTGGCGTCGTGGATCACGATGACCTCGCCGTCGCGGCTCAGGTGGACGTCGAGCTCGAGGAAGTCCGCCCCGAGGGCGAGCGCGTTGCGGAAGGCGAGCAGGCTGTTCTCCGGCCAGAGGGCGGCCCCGCCCCGGTGGGCCGCGAAGAGGGGCGCGATCATCTCCGGCGCCGCCGCCGACATGGTGCCGAGCACCGCGGAGAAGCCGCCCAGGGCCAGGCCCATGAGCAGGAGGCCTCTCACTTCTCGCTCTCCACCAGGCCCTTCACGAACCAGCGCTGCATGAAGATGATGATCGCCACCGGCGGCAGCAGCGCGGTCATCGCGCCGGCCATGATCAGGTTCCAGGTGGGCAGATCGGTGCCGCTGCGCGGGATGAGCTGCTCGAGCCCGATCACCACCGTGCGCATCGCCTCGGTGTTGGTGATCATGAGCGGCCACAGGTACTGGTTCCACCCGAAGATGAACAGCACCACGAAGAGCGCCGCGATGTTGGCCCACGAGAGCGGCAGGAGGAAGCGGAACAGGAAGCGCAGCGGCCCCGCCCCGTCGAGCTGGGCCGCCTCCGCCATCTCGTTGGGGATCGTGAGGTAGAACTGGCGGAACAGGAAGGTCGCGGTGGCCGAGGCCATCAGAGGAACGGTGAGCCCCTGGTAGGTGTTGAGCCAGCCGAGCGTGCCGATGACCTCGTAGGTCGACATGAGCCGGACCGGCACCGGGAGCATGAGGGTCACGAAGATCATCCAGAAGCAGAGCATGCGGCCGCGGAAGCTGAAGTACACCACCGCGAAGGCGGACAGCATCGAGATGACGATCTTGCCCACCGCGACCGTCACCGCCATGACCGCGCTGTTGATCAGCATGACGCCCATGTTCGACTTCTGCCACGCCTCCGGGTAGTTCTCCAGCATGTGCGTCGACGGCAGCAGCCGCGGCGGCCGCTGGACCACCTCCTTCAGGTCCTGGGTGGAGACCACGAACGCGAAGTAGAGCGGGAACACCACCACCGCGATGCAGGCGATGAGGAGGGCGTGGACGAGCCAGGAGGCGCCGGGGGCGCGGCGGCGGCGCGCGGCGCTGATCTGGGTCTGCGCGCGCTCGAGGCGGGCTGCGTCTACGGCGCTCACCGGGGCGGCCTCCGGGTCGGGGCAACCCGGGGTGGGCGGGCAGCCCTGACTTCTTGTTCTGAGCGCGAGGCGGCCAAAGAGATCGGCGGGCGGTTGGGCCTCTTCGCGCCTTTGGCGCTCATCGGGGCCCCTTCCCAGTCGGGGCAATCCGGGGTGGGCGAATGACCCTGACTTCTTGTTCTGAGCGCGGGGCGGCCAGAGAGATTGGTCGCGGGTTGGGCCTCTTCGCGCCTTTGGCGCTCATCGGGGGCACTCACCGGTAGGTCACCTTCTTCTCCGCGAAGCGGAACTGGAGGACGGTGAGGAGGATGACCATCGCCATCAGGATCACCGACTGCGCGCCGGAGGAGCCGAGGTTGAGGCCGATGAAGCCGTCGCGGTAGAGCTTGTACACCATGATCTCGGTGGCCTTGCCCGGCCCCCCCTTGGTCACCGCGTCGATGACCCCGAAGGACTCGAAGAACGCGAAGACCATGTTGAGCACGACCAGGTAGAAGGTGATCGGGGAGACGAGGGGGAACACGATCGCGGTGAAGCGCCGGATCGGCCCCGCCCCGTCCACGTCGGCGGCCTCGATCACCGACGCGGGAATGGCGAGGAGCCCCGCGATGTAGAACGCGATGTTGTAGCCGAGGTGCGTCCACGCGGTGGCCACGATCACCAGGGTCATCGCGACCCAGCTCTTGAGCAGCCAGTTGAACTGGTAGTCGGTCACGAACGAGAGGAAGTAGGGCAGGATCCCGTAGGCGGGATGGAAGATGAACAGGAAGATGATGCCGGCCACCGCGGGCGCGATGCCGTAGGGCCAGAGCAGCAGGGTGCGGTAGATGGCCAGGCCGCGGATCTTCTGGGTGGCGAGGCCGGCCATGACCAGCGAGCCCAGCACCGCGAGCGCGGTCACCCCGCCCGCGAAGAGGAACGAGCCGACCACGCTCGCGTAGTAGTCCGGATCAGTCAGGAGCTTGGTGAAGTTCTCGAGGCCCACGAAGGTGGACTTGTCCCCGAAGGGGGAGACCCGGAAGAACGAGAGCTGCAGCGACTTCAGCGCGGGCCAGAAGAAGAAGACCACGGTGACCACCATCTGGGGGGCCACCAGCACGTACGGGAGCCATCGGCTCTTGAAGACGGTCCGCTGCATGGGCGACGGGCCCCGCGTCCCGCTACTGCTTGTTCGCGGCCGCGAACTCCTTCAGCATCTCGTTGGACTTGGCCACCGCGTCGTCGAGCCCCTGCTTGGCCGTCTTCTTGCCCGCGAAGACGTTCTCCATCTCCGCCTCGATCACGTCGCGGATCTGGGTGAAGTTCCCGAGGCGCAACCCCTGGCTGTTGGGGGTCGCGGTGCCCTTGGTGAGCTGGGCGAAGGCGGTGAACTGGTCCGGGTTCTTCTTGAAGTGGTAGCCCGCCTCCAGGTTCTTCACCGCGCTGTTGGAGATGGCGAGGTACCCGGTGGTCACGTGCCACCACATCTGCTGGTTGGTGTCGGAGATGAACTTCAGGAAGCGCGCGGCCCCCCGGTTCTCGTTCGCCGGCTTGCCCTTCATGACCCAGAGGGTGGCTCCCCCGATGATCGAGGTGGCCCGCTTGTAGGGCGGCCCGTAGTGCGGGAGCTGGCCCGTCCCCCACTTGAAGGTGGCGCCCTTGGTGAAGCCACCGATCAGGGCGGACGACTGCATGTAGATGCCGCACTCCCCGCTCAGGAACTTGGGATCGGCGTCGCCCCGGCGGCCGCCGTAGGAGAAGATGTTCTCCTTCTGCCACGCGGCGAGCTGGGCCAGGTGCTTGACCCCGAACTCGCGGTTGATCAGGAGCTGGACGTCGAGCCCGTCGAAGCCGTCGTTCCGGGTAGCGAACGGCTGATCGTGGAGCGCGTGCATGTTCTCGAGCTGCACCCACGAGGGCCAGCCGGTGGAGAAGCCGCACTTGGTGGCGCCGGAGGCGATCAGCTTCTTGCTGTACTCCTCGACCTGCTTCCAGGTCTGGGGCGGCTTGTTCGGGTCGAGCCCCGCCTTCTGGAAGGCGTCCTTGTTGTAGTACAGGATCGGGGTCGAGGAGTTGAACGGCATCGAGTAGAGGTTGCCGTCCTTGGAGTAGTAGCCCACCACCGGCGCGATGAAGTCCTTCCAGTCGACCGCGATCTCCTGCTCCTTCATGAGCTGGTAGACCGGCAGGATCGCCCCGGAGAGCATCATGGTCTGGGTGCCGACCTCGAACACCTGGACGATGTGGGGGGCCTGCCGCTGGCGGTAGGCCGCGATCGCGGCGGTGAGGGTCTCCGCGTAGTTGCCCTTCTGGAGCGGCTTCACCTCGTACTCGGCCTGGCTCTCGTTGAACTGCTTCACGAGCGAGTTGACCGCGTCGTTCAGCTGGCCGGTCATCGCGTGCCAGAACTGGATCTCGGTCTTGGCGAGCGCGGGGGCGGCCGGGACCAGCAGCAATGCGGTGGCGACCAACAGCGCGGCTCCCGCCGACCACCAGGACGTCTTCGTCTCGGGCATGGGTGACCTCCGGGTTGTCAGGGTAGCGGCTCGGTGTCTCGATCGGGCTGCGCGCGGATGACGTTCTCGCGACGCCCGCCGCGGCGCTCGGAACTATAGCACCATTGGCGCGCGGGCGGGAAGCGGCGGAGGCCTACGGCCGCTTCTCGTAGACCGCGTTCTTGCCGGTCACCGCGGAGCGGGCGTAGAGCTCCCGCTTGTCGGAGCTGGGCGTGAGGGTGGTGATCACGGACTGGCTTCCCACCTTGTAGTCGATCTGGACCTCCGCGTCCGAGGCGTGGTAGCGGCCGGTGTACCGGGCGCCGCCGCGCCGGGCCAGGGCCACCTGGCCCTCGCGGGAGAACTCCATCGAGTCCTGGGCGCCGCCGTCGGGATCACGCAGCAGCTCCCACCGGCCGAGGAGCCAGGTCGGATCGGCGGCGCGGGCCGGCACCGCCGCGACGACCACCACGAGGGCGACGGCGATGGCGATGGCCCCCCGGCGGAGACGCCGGGTCATGCCCGCTGCCGGAAGCGGCGGCTGCGCTCGACGTGCTGGGAGTACGCCTCGAGCTCCGCGTCGAGCCGGCGCCGCGTCCAGCCGCCGAGCTCGGCCATGCGCGCCGCGATGGGCTCCGCGCAGTCGAGGCCCTGGCAGCGGCTCTGCCCGATGCCGGTGCGACGCAGCAGCACGTCCTGCAGCGAGACCGCCTGCTCCTCGCGGAGGGCGTGGTGCAGCTGGGCCACGATCTCGGAATTGCTCGGGCACAGGCGCTCGAAGCCGTCGGGCAGCTTGCGCCCCAGCTCCAACACGCGCGGATAGGCCCGGCCGTAGGTCTCCACCAGCGTGCGCAGTGTACCGCGGGAGAGCCCGGTGGCCGCCATCTCTTCGGAGACGTCCATCCACACCCGCGCCTCGATCTTGCCCACCTCCTCGTCCGCGCCGTCGAGGGTGAGCCGCGCGGTGCGCGCCTTCTCGGCGCGGCCGAGCGCGCGCATCACCCGATCGCCCACGTCCTGGGCCAGGCTGCGGAAGCAGGTCAGCTTGGTGCCGGTCACCGAGAAGAAGCGGCCGTCGGGCCCCTCCGGGATCACCTTGTGCTCGCGCGAGACCTTTGAGGCGGAGGCGCCCGGCTCGAAGGAGAGCGGCCGCACCCCCGCGTAGGTGTACGACACGTTCTCGAAGGTGGCCCGCTTGTCGGGCAGCACCTTGGCCACCTCCTCCAGGAGGTACGTCACCTCCTCGCGGGTGGCCCACAGCCGGTCGGGGTCGCCCTCGAAGTCGGTGTCGGTGGTGCCGACCAGGGAGAACTCGCGCCACGGGATCACGAAGATCATCCGCTCGTCGCGGGCGGAAAGGTACACCGCGCGATCGGTCATGCGCGGCAGCAGGCAGTGGATGCCCTTGGTGGTCCGCACCACCCGCGGGCTCCGGTCGGCCACCCGGGCCGCCGCGCGGATCCGGTCCACCCACGGCCCCGCGCAGTTCACGATGGTGGCGGCCCGCACCGCCTGCACCTGGCCCGAGAGCAGATCGCGCACCTTCACGCCCTCGATGCCGCGGCGGCCGTGCACGAACTCCTCGACCTCGCAGTAGTTGAAGGTCCGCGCCCCGTGCCGCGCGGCGGAGAGCACGTTCTCCAGGCAGAGGCGCTCCGGATAGAGCAGCAGGTCGTCGAAGTAGTAGCCGGCCCCGCGCAGGTCCTCCGCGCGCACCGACGGCTCCATGGTGAGCGCCTCGACCGGGCGCAGCACCCGGAAGCGCTCGGTGGTCTTGCCGGGGGTGAGCAGGTCGTAGAGCCACATGCCGACGCGCACCGTGATGAGGCCGCGCGCGGCGCCGCGGTAGACCGGCACCAGGAAGGGCAGCGGGCGCACCAGGTGCGGGGCGAGCCGCTCGAGCGTCTTCTTCTCGCGCAGCGACTCGCGCACCAGCTTGAAGTCGCCCAGCTCGAGGTAGCGGAGGCCGCCGTGGATCAGCTTGGAGGACTTCGACGAGGTGCCGGAGGCGAAGTCGCCCTTCTCGAACAGCGCCACCGACGCGCCGCGCAGGGCCAGATCGCGCGCCACCCCCGCCCCCGCCATGCCGCCGCCGATCACCACGGCGTCCAGCGCGGCGCCTTCGAGCCCAGCCAGTCGGTTCGCGGGCACGCTCACTCGATCACTCCACCAGGTCCCGCACCGATCCTACCACGTGGTCGGGAGCGACCACGGCGATTCGGGGGTCGTCGGCGCGCGTGACGCCGCTCAGCACGAGCACGGTGCCGAGTCCGAGCCGCCGGCCCATCACGATGTCGGTCTCGAGGCGGTCGCCCACGATCGCCGCGTCGGCCGCGGGCACCCCGAGCGCGGCGAGCGCGACCTCCAGGATGATCGGCGACGGCTTGCCCACGATGGTCTCCACCCGGCGATCCGTCACCGCCTCCACCGCCGCGATCATCCCCGCGCAGTCGGGGATCTCGCCGCCCTCCACCGGACAGGTGCGGTCGGGATTGGTGGCGATGAGCCGCGCCCCGCGCTTCACCGCCTGGAGGGCGATGTTCAGCTTCGCGTAGTCGAAGGTGCGGTCGAACGCGATCACCACCCAGCGCACGTGCTCGTCGGGCCGCACCTCGAAGCCGTGGGCGCGCATCTCCTCGAGCATCGGCGGCTCGCCGATCACGAAGACCGGCGCGCCCGGGTCGCGGGCGCGCAGGTGGCGCGCGAGCACCAGCGAGGAATTGATCACGTCGTCGGGCGCCGCGGGCACCCCGAGCCGGCTGAGCTTGGCCGCGTACTCCGCGCGGGTCTGGAGCGGCTTGTTGGAGAGGAAGGCGACCCGGCGGCCCGCCGCGCGCACCGCCGCGACCGCCGCGTCGGCCCCCGGGATCAGCCGCTCGCCGAGGTAGATCGTGCCGTCGAGATCGAAGAGCCAGCCGCGATAGGGAAGCTTGGGGACCACCCACCCCTCACCCTACCCTCTCCCCTGAGGGGAGAGGGCTCAACGGAGCAGGGGGACGACCGCGGCCTGGGCCAGGTCGAACAGGGGGCCGGGCGCGACGCCGAGCTGCACCACGCCCCAGAGCGCGACCGCGAGGGCGAGCGCGCCCGAGAACGACGGAGCGAGCACGGTGGGCGCGCCCTCCGGCTCGCGCATGTACATGTAGACGATGAGGCGCAGGTAGTAGTAGGCGGCGGCCGCGGAGTTGAGCACCCCGATCACCGCGAGCCACACGTAGCCCGACTTCACCGCGGCGCCGAAGAGGTAGAACTTGCCCACGAAGCCCGCGGTGGGCGGGATGCCGACCAGCGAGAGCAGGAACACCGACAGGGCCACCGCGATCAGCGGATGGCGCGCGGCGAGCCCGCCGAAGTCGGCGAGGTTCACCGCCTCCTGCCCCGCCCGCTCGAGGAGGAGGACCGCCCCGAAGGCGCCCGCGGTGGTGAAGGTGTACACCAGCAGGTAGAAGAGCACGCTGCCGTTGCCGAACGCGCCGCCCGCCACCACCCCCACCAGCATGTAGCCCACGTGGGCGATCGAGGAGTAGGCGAGCATACGCTTGAGGTTCAGCTGGGCGAGGGCCACCACGTTGCCCACCGTCATGGTCAGCGCGGCCACGACCCAGAGCAGCATCGGCCAGTCCACCGGCGCGCCGCGCACCGCGGTGAGCAGCACGCGGAGGAGCGCGGCGAAGGCGGCCGCCTTGGAGCCGGTGGCGATGAGCGCGGTGATCGAGGTGGGCGCGCCCTCGTACACGTCGGGCGCCCACATGTGGAAGGGCACCGAGGAGATCTTGAAGCCGAAGCCCACCAGGAGCAGGCCCAGGCCGATGACCAGCAGCGGGTCGCGGCCCGCCTCCGCCGCCACCGCGTTGGCGATGCGGTCGAGGTTGGTGGTGCCGGTGGCCCCGAAGATGAGGGCGATGCCGTAGAGGAAGAAGCCGGAGGCGAAGGCTCCGATCAGCAGGTACTTCATGGAGGCCTCGCCCGCCTCGAGACGGGTGCGGAAGAAGCCGGCCAGCACGTAGAGCGAGATCGACATCGTCTCGAGGCCGAGGAAGACGATGATCAGGTCGCCCGCGGAGGCCATCAGCATCATGCCGAGCGCGGAGAGCAGCACCAGGATGTAGAACTCGCCCGACTCCTGACCCTCGCGCCGGATGTAGTCCATCGAGAGCAGCAGCACGAGCCCGGTCGCGTAGCCGATCACGATGTTGAAGAAGAGGGCGTAGCCGTCGAGCACCACCATCCCGCGGAAGCCCCGCAGGTCGGCTCCCCCGATGGAGAAGGTCATCCAGTAGGTGACGATCAGGGCCGCCACCACCCCGAGTGCGCTCACGAAGCCGAGGTGGTCCTTGCGGTCGCGGGGGGGCAGCAGGTCGAGGAGCAGCACCACCACCGCGGTGAGGGCGACGACCAGCATCGGCAGGATCGGCCGCAGGTCGACAGCGGGGAAGACCAGGGCGGGCAGCGCGGGGTTCATGGTCTCACTTCAGCGTGGGTCGGCACGAGCAGGGCGGAGGTCGCCTGCGCCTTGGTCTGCACCTGGGTGATGAGGGCCTGCACGCTCGGCTCGGTCATGGTGGTGAAGGTGGTCGGGTACACCCCGATCCACACGATGAAGAGCAGCACCGGCAGCAGCACCGCCCACTCGCGCGGGGTGAGGTCGGTGAGGCGGCGGTTCGCCTCCGAGGTCACCTCGCCGAAGCACACCCGCTGGTACATCCAGAGCAGGTACACCGCCGCGAAGATGATGCCGCTGCTGGCGAGCACCGCGGCGAGCCGGTGCACCTGGAAGGTGCCGACCAGGATCAGGAACTCGCCCACGAAGCCGTTGAGGCCGGGCAGCCCGAGCGAGGAGAGGCACACGATGAGGAAGAGCACGCTGAAGGCGGGGATCACCTTCCAGAGCCCGCCGAAGTCGGCGATCAGCCGGGTGTGGCGCCGCTCGTAGATCATCCCGACCATGAGGAAGAGCGCGCCGGTGCTGAGCCCGTGGTTCACCATCTGGATGATGCCGCCCACCAGCCCCTGCGGGGTCAGGGTGAAGAGGCCGAGTACCACGAAGCCCAGGTGGCTCACGCTCGAGTAGGCCACCAGCTTCTTGATGTCCGGCTGCACGGTGGAGACCCACGCCCCGTAGATGATGCCGATCACCGCGAGGGTGAAGATCCACGGAGCCCACGTCATGCTCGCCTGCGGGAACAAGGGCAGGCAGAAGCGCAGGAAGCCGTAGGTGCCCATCTTCAAGAGCACGCCGGCCAGGATCACGCTGCCCGCGGTCGGCGCCTCCACGTGGGCGTCCGGCAGCCAGGTGTGGAAGGGGAACATCGGCACCTTGATCGCGAAGGCGAGCGCGAAGGCCAGGAAGAGCAGGTCCTGGGTGAGCCCGCCCGGGATCACGAAGCGCACCAGCACCGGCAGGTCGAAGGTGTAGACGCTGGTGGCCGCCCCGTGCTGGAAGTACACGAACAGGATCGCCACCAGCATGAGGAGCGAGCCGGTCAGCGTATAGAGGATGAACTTGACCGCCGCGTAGATCCGGTTGGGCCCGCCCCAGATCCCGATGATGAGGTACATCGGGATCAGCATCGCCTCCCAGAAGACGTAGAAGAGGAAGAGGTCGAGGGCCACGAAGACCCCCAGCATCCCCGTCTCCAGGAGCAGCATGGTGATCGCGAACTCCTTCCAGCGCGACTCCACCGACTTCCACGAGGAGAGCAGCACGAGCGGCATGAGGAAGGTGGTGAGCAGCACCAGCAGCACGCTGATGCCATCCACTCCCACGTGGTAGGTCACTCCCAGCGAGGGGATCCACGCCCGCTGCTCCACGAACTGGTAGTCCGCCGAGGTCACGTCGAAGCGGAAGTACACCGGCAGCGAGATCACGAACGTCACCACCGTGGTGGCGAGCGTGACCACCTTGGTGACGTGCTCCTGCCGTCGGGGCAGCAGCAGCACGAGGATCGCGCCGAGCACCGGCACGAACGTCACGAGGGTCAGGAGGTACGCCATGCGGGCTAGCGGCGCGCGAGCAGGTAGGCGACCACCGCGACCGCGCCCAGCAGGATGCCGAGCGCGTAGTTCATCACGAAGCCGGTCTGCACCCGGCGGAGGCCGCGGGCCCAGCCCGCCACCATGGTGGCCACCCCGTTGACGATGCCGTCGATGAAGCCGGGATCGAACACGCGGGCGAGCCAGAGCGAGAGGTGGTAGATCGGCTTCACGAAGAGCGCATCGTAGATCTGGTCCACGTAGTACTTCTCGATCAGGAGCTTGTGGAGCGGATTGCGCGCCACCCCGATGGAGGCGGCCCGCACCGGGGTGCGGCCGTACACCATCCACGCGAGCGCCACCCCCGCGATGGCCACGATGGCCGAGAGCACCAGCAGGGCGAAGGCGACCCCCGCGCTGTGCTCGGCCTCGTCGAGCGGCAGCACCGGCGAGAGGAAGTGGGAGAACGCGGTGCCCTGCGAGGACGGGATGCCGACCGCGAGGCCGGCCACCGCCGTGAGCACCGCGAGCACGATGAGCGGGATGGTCATGACCGCGGGCGACTCGTGGATGTGGTGCGCCACCTCCTTCGGCATGCGGGGGCCGCCGAAGAAGGCGAGGAACACGAGCCGGAACGTGTAGAAGGCGGTCATGAACGCGCCGGCCATCAGGAGCGCCCACAGGAGGTAGTGGTGCTCGTGGAAAACCGCGCCGAGGATCTCGTCCTTCGAGAAGAAGCCGGCCAGCGGCGGGACACCCGCGAGGCCGAAGGCTCCCACCAGGAACGTCACGGTGGTGGTCATCATGCGCGGGGCGAGGCCGCCCATCTTGCGCAGATCCTGCTCGCCGGAGAGGCCGTGGATCACGCTGCCCGCGCCGAGGAAGAGCAGGGCCTTGAAGAAGGCGTGGGTCACCAGGTGGAAGATGCCCGCCGCGTACGCGCCCACCCCCACCCCCACGAACATGTAGCCGAGCTGGCTGATGGTGGAGTAGGCGAGCACGCGCTTGATGTCGGTCTGCACGAGCCCGATGGAGGCCGCGAAGATCGCGGTGAGCCCGCCCACCCACGCGACGATCTCGAGGGAGAGCGGCGCCATCTCGAAGAGCTTGTGGCAGCGCGCCACCATGTAGACGCCCGCGGTCACCATGGTCGCGGCGTGGATGAGGGCCGAGACCGGGGTCGGGCCCTCCATCGCGTCGGGCAGCCAGGTGAAGAGCGGCAGCTGCGCCGACTTGCCGCACGCGCCCATGAAGAGGAGGAGCGCGATGGCCAGGTAGGTGTTGGTGGAGACGCTCGCGTCCGCCTTGGCGAAGACCTCGCCGTACTGGAGCGTGCCGAAGGTGACCCAGATCAGCATGATGCCGAGGCCGAAGCCGAAGTCCCCGACCCGGGTCACGATGAAGGCCTTCTTCCCCGCGGCGGAGGCCGACTTGCGCTCGTACCAGAAGCCGATGAGGAGGTAGGAGCAGAGGCCCACCGCTTCCCAGAACACGTACAGGAGCAGGAAGTTGCCGGCCAGCACCAGCATCACCATCGAGAACACGAAGAGGTTCAGGTAGGTGAAGTAGCGCGCGTAGCCGTCGTCGTCGTGCATGTAGCCGGCGGAGTAGAGGTGGATGAGGAAGCCCACCCCGGTCACCACCAGCAGCATCACCGCGGTGAGCTGGTCCACCTGCACGGTGACCCCGGCCTTGAAGGTCCCCGCGATCACCCACGGGAACAGGTCGCCGGTCCAGGTCTCGCCGTGCCAGACCCGGTTGAACGCGACGCACGAGGTCACGAACGACGCGAAGAGGGCCGGCACCGCGATCCAGTGCGCCTTGTGCCCGATGAAGCGCCCGAACAGGGCGTTGATCAGCGTGCCGACCAGCGGGAACAGCGGGATCAGCCAGACGAGTCGTGACATGAGTTCGGGTGCAAACCCGCAACACTCTAAGCGGTCGGGGGTGGGGGTGTCAAGGTTGCGACGGCCCGCCGCCGCCGCGCAACCGCGGCTCCACGAAGCGAAAATACATGAACGGAATCAAGTAGAAGAGCAGGAGGTGCCCGGAGAGCAGCCGCACGCTCCCGGCGCCCTCGTCGGCCAGCAGGAGGCACAGCACGAGATTCATCAGCACGTAGGCGATCACCGCCACGCCCGCGCGCTTCGGTCCCTCCGGGATCAGGCCCAGCAGCGTCCGCCACTCCACCACCCGCACCGTCCCCTGCCCGCGCGCGGGCGCTCCCGACTCGCGCAGGCGCACGACCATGGCCGCGAGCAGCCCGAACGCGACCACGAGCAGGGCGAGCGCGATCGCGGCCGCGGAGGCGGGCGGGAACGGCGTGAACGTCGAGAGGTGAAGCGCGGCGCTCGCCATGAAGCCGGCGGTGGCGGCGAGGCGAAAGATTTTCCCCCAGTCGAGCCGGGTGGACACGGGTCCCTGTCTAGCACAAACGGGAGCAAAATCTAGGTTCGGGCCGCTCCGGCTGCTACCATCGTCCCGTGGCACGGTCGCGGATCCGGATCTGGCTGATCATCTTCTTCGTGCCCATCCTCCTGATGCTGGGCGGGATCGGCTACCTCGCGTGGCGACAGAGCGTGCCCGCGGTGCGCGTGGAGTTCACCCCGGTGCCGAAGTTCATCGGGGTGCGCACGCCGATCACCCTCGACCTGCACGCGCGCCGCGGCGGGGTGCAGTCGGTGGACGTGCGGCTCCTCCAGGGCGGCACCCGCGTCAACGTGGCCCAGCAGACCTTCTCCGGCCCGATCAGCAACGACCAGCGGGTGCAGCTCATCGTGGCCGGCGGCACCCTCGGGCTGCGCGAGGGCGCGGCCACCCTCGAGGTGCGGGCGCGCGACGGGTTCTGGCGGCCGATCCGCGTCGACGACCGCACCATCGCGAGCCTGCCGGTCACCCTCGACTTCACGCCGCCCACCCTCGAGATCCTCGCCTCCACGCGCTACCTCTCGCGCGGTGGCGGCGGGCTGGTCGCGCTGCGGGCCAAGGGCGCCGCGCGCGTCGGGGTGACGGTGGGCGACCTCTTCTTCCCCGGCTTCGCGGCGGGCGCGCCCGACGCGGGCCTCTACGCCACCCTCTACGCGCTGCCCTGGAACCTGCCGCCCAACTCGCCGATCACGGTCGCGGCGCAGGACGAGGCGGGCAACGCGGTCTCGCGCGCGCTCGCGGTCGACATCCGGCCGCGCAAGTTCCCGATGGACACCATCGAGATCAGCCAGCAGTTCCTCGCGAGCAAGATGCCGGAGCTCTTGCCCGAGCGCGGGTCGATCCCGCCCGATCAGCTCCTCGCCGCCTTCCTCACCGTGAACCGCGACAAGCGGAAGGAGGCGGAGGAGATGAAGCGCACGCTCGGCCAGAAGAGCAAGCCGACCCCGCTCTTCGAGGGCGCCTTCATCCAGCCGCGCAACACCAAGGTGTTCTCCAACTTCGCGGAGACGCGCACCTACCGCTACCAGGGCCAGGACGTCGACACCCAGGTGCACCTGGGCTACGACCTCGCCTCGCTCAAGCACAGCCCGGTGCCCGCGGCCAACTCGGGGGTGGTGGTCTACGCGGCGCCGCTCAACATCTACGGCAACGCGGTGGTGGTCGACCACGGCTGGGGGCTGCAGACCCTCTACGGCCACCTCTCGACGATCGAGGTGAAGGAGGGCGACGAGGTGAAGAAGGGGCAGGAGCTCGGCAAGAGCGGCGCCACCGGCTTGGCCCTCGGCGACCACCTGCACTTCGAGGTGCTCATCCAGGGCATCTCGGTCACGCCGGTCGAGTGGTGGGACGGCAAGTGGATCCGCGACCACATCGGCCGTCCGCTCCGTGAGGCCAACATCCCGCTCCTGCAGTCCGACCAGCCCGAGGCCGGCGCCGCCGAGGAGCGCCCCGCCGCTCCCACTCCCCGCCGCCGCGCCCGCCGCTAGGCCGGGGTCAGGTCTTACATTCCGGCATTGTCGGAATGTAAGACCTGACCCCAGATCGCGCGCGGGGGGATGAAGTCGCCGATCACACCCATGAGGGTGGCGAGCAGCGCCGGGCGGCGGCGCAGGAAGTGGGCGGCCGCGTTCGCGAGGCGGCGGTGGCCGATGACGAGCTGGAGCGCGCGGGTGACGCGCGCCTTGTCCGCGAAGGCCCGGCGCTTCGCGGTCGCGTAGGGCGCCAGCGCGTGGGGCGAGAGGTCGTCGCGCGCGAGCGCGGGATGCGCCACCTCGGCGAGCAGCTCGGCGGAGCGGAGTGCGGTGAAGAGCCCCTCGCCGGTGAAGGGATCGTAGAAGCCCGCCGCGTCCCCGGCCAGGAGCACGCCGCCCACCCGCGGCTCGGCCACGCGATAGGCGAGCGGCCCCATCACCCGCAGCGGCCCCTCCACGCGCATCCCGGCCACGCGCGCGGGCAGATGACGTAGCTGCTTGATCCGCGCGCCGAGGAAAGCCTCGAGCCGCCCGCGAAACGGCGTCGCGTGCGCGAGCGGCACCACCAGGCTCAGGTTCACGAGGCCCGGCGCCACCGGGTTCAGGATCGAGTAGTCGGGCGGGTCGACGAAGATCTCGCCGCGATCGCCGAGCCCGTCGACCCCGCTCACGTACTGGATGAGGGCCAGCCGCCGCAGCCGGTGCGGTCGCACGAGGCCGAGCGCGCGCGCCACCACCGAGGCGCGCCCGTCCGCGCCCACCACGAGCCGCGCGGCCACGTCCACGCGGGCGCCGTCCTCGTCCTCCGCCTGCACGCCCACCACGCGGTCGCCCTCGCGCAGCAGCCCGGTCACCCGCTGCCGCTCGCGCACGTCGACCGGCAGCGCCCGCGCCCGCTCGACCAGGATGCGGTCGAAGACCTCGCGCGGCAGCGCGAGCGCGTGGTCGCGGTAGCCGCGCCACCGCCCGCCCGTCGGGTACGTGCCGTCGAGAACGGTGCCGTCCGGTGCGGTGATGCGCATCCCGTGGAGCGGCTGGGCCCCCGCCGCGTCCACCGCCTTGAGGACCCCCAGGCGATCCAGCACGCGCGCGGCCTCGGGCGAGAGGTACTCGCCGCAGATCTTCGGGCGCGGGAACGCGGCCTTGTCGAGGAGGGTGACCGCGTGGCCCCGCTCCGCGAGCAGGATGGCGGTCGCGGCGCCCGCGGGCCCGGCGCCCACCACGACCACGTCGGCGCGGGTCACCGCTTGGCCCGCACCGCGCAGAACCGAAAATACGGCCAGTGATGCACGATGCTCGCGTCCCTCACCCCCGCTCGCTCGCACAGGCCGCTCACCTCGTGCGGGGTGTACGACCGCCGCACCGACAGCGGCCCGTCGTGCCGCGAGATCGCGCTGCGGGTGATGAAGCGCGTGATCAGCCACACCACCGCGTGGGCGATGCGCGAGCGCACCAGGTCGTTCACGATCATGCCCACCCGCGCCGTCGCGTCCATCTCGGCGAGGTAGCGCACGCCCGCCTCCGGCTCCAGGTGGTGGAGGGTCATCGCGGAGATGGTGAGGTCCACCGAGCCCGGCCGGATCGGCAGCGACAGCGCGTCGCCGCGCAGGAAGACGATCTCCGGGTAGGCGCGCACCACCTGGGCCGCGATCTTGAGGGTGTCCGCGTCGCGATCCAGCGCGAACACCCGGATGCGGCGACCCTCGCCGCGCGCCCAGCGCACCAGCGCGCGCGGGATGTCCCCCGCCCCGGTGCCCACGTCGAGCACGGTGATGAGATGGTCGGCGGGCAGCGCGGCGAGGAGCCGCTTGACGTGGATCATGGTGACCATGCGCCCGCCGAAGAGCCCGTTCACCCGCGCGATGTCCCTCATGCAGCACGCCATGTCGTCGAAGGCGACCGGCCGCGGACCGTCGATGATCTCGAGCGCGCCCACCGCCCGCGCCAGCGGAGGGAAGAGCGGCATTACCAGCGGAGCAGAGCGCCCTCGGCCGCGAACCCCGGCCCCAGGGCGATCATGAGCCCCCAGTCCCCCGGGGCCGGCTCGCCCGACCGCAGCAGGTCGTCGAGCACGAACACCACGGTGGCCGACGACATGTTGCCGTACTGCTGCAGCACGTGGCGCGAGTGGGCGAGGCGCGTCTCGTCGAGGGACATCACCTTGCCCACCTGCTCGATCACCCGGCGGCCCGCGGAGTGCAGCACGAAGTGACCGATGTCCTCGGTCTTGAGCCCGTTGCTCGCCATCAGGGCGTCGGCCATCTCCTTCATCATGCCCGCCCCGATGCGCCGCACGTCCTTGGAGAGCACCACCCGCGGCCGCCCGCCCGGGTACTCGAAGCCCATCGCCCCCAGGTGCTCGGAGCGGAAGATGGTGCGGTGCTCGACGATCTCCGGCCCCGCCCCGTCTCCGCTGATCGCGATGGCGCCCGCTCCGTCCGCGAAGATCGCGTGGGCCACCGCGCTCTCGAGCCGGTCGTCGAGGAAGTACGCCGCCGAGCAGATCTCCACCGCCACCATCACCGCGCGGTGCTCGGGGAACGCGCGCAGGTGGTTGGACACCTGCTGCATCGCCACCATCGCGCTCGCGCAGCCGGTGTCGCCCACGTGCACGCGCTGGACGGTGGACTTGAGCCCCAGCTCGTTGATGATCTGGGCGTCGAGGCTCGGGCACACGCGCCCGGTGCACGTGGTGGTGGCGAGGAAGTCGACGTCCTCGCGGCGCCAGCCCGCGCGCTCGATGGCGCGCGCCACCGCCGCGGTGCCTACCTCCACCGCGCCCCGGCGCCAGCGCTCGTTGAGCTGGTCCACACTCTCGTCGGGGGTGAAGGTCTCCGGGTCCATGTAGAGGTGGCGCGTCTCTATCAAACTATTGCTGAAAAATCCCATGCGCCGCGGGTCGTCGTAGCCCGACATGCGCAGCACGGTGGCCTGATCGTAGCGCCAGCGCGGCGTGGCGGTGGCGACGGCGGCGATCTTGGGCGCGGCCATGATGGGCGCAGGCTACACCTCACCCCCTACCTTGTCCACTTGCCTTGCCCCGGGGACGGGCGCAATATCGGGCCTCGCAGCCATTCCCTCGTCGGCAAGGAGCCGCGGATGCCGCTCTTCTCGTTCGAAGGCAAGTCGCCGCGCGTGCACCCCACCGCGTTCATCGCCCCCACCGCCAACCTCATCGGCGACGTCACGGTGGAGGAGAACGCGTCGGTCTGGTACAACACCGTCCTCCGCGCCGACTTCAACCCGATCGTGATCCGCCGCGGCGCCAACGTGCAGGACTGCGCGGTCATCCACGTGACCCCGGCCGGTGGCGTCGAGATCGGCCCCGGCGCCACCGTCGGCCACCTGTGCCTGGTGCACGCGGCCACCGTCGGCGAGGAGGCGCTGGTGGGCAACTCGTCGACCCTGCTCGACGGGGTCAAGATCGGGGTGCGGGCGATGGTGGCCGCCGGCTCGCTGGTGACGCCGGGCACCGAGATCCCCGACGGCACCCTGGCCATGGGCGCGCCCTGCAAGGTGAAGGGCCCGCTCGCGGGCACGCCGGCCGAGCGCTGGGTGCAGGTCAACCCGACCGGCTACCAGGCCCTCGCCCAGCGCCATCGCAAGGGAGTGCAGCCCGCGTGACGCCCGAGCCGTCGCGCCATTTCCTGCTCACCGGGTTCGAGCCCTTCGACGGCGACTCGGTCAACCCGTCCGGAGAGGTGGCCAAGCAGCTCGACGGCCGCGTGATCGGCGACGCGGTGGTGCGTAGCGTGATCCTGCCGGTGCAGCACGAGGCGGCGCGCGCGCGGGTGGCGCCCCTCCTCGACGCGCCGGAGCTCGCCGCGGTGGTGCACCTGGGCCTGGCCGGCGGGCGCGCGCGCGTCTCGCTGGAGCGGGTGGCGGTCAACGTGATGGACTACTCGCGGCCCGACGCCCACGGGCAGGTGCTGAGCGGGGTGGCCTGCGTGGAGGACGGCCCCGCCGCCTACTTCAGCACGCTGCCCCTGCGCGCGATGCTGGCCGCGCTCACCGCGGAGGGCATTCCCGCCGCGATCTCGAACACCGCCGGGACCTATCTCTGCAACGACATCTCCTACACCACCCTGCACGCCCTCGCTGGCCGGGGGTGGTCGATCCCCACCGGCTTCATCCACCTGCCGTACCTGCCGTCGATGGTGAGCGCGCACGCCCTCGAGGAGCCGAGCATGGACCTGCCCCTGATGGTCCGCGCAGTCGAAATCGCCCTGCAGCACGCCCGTCCGGGGCGCTGACCCTCAGCGCCCCGCGCCCTGTCCCGGCCCCACCCGGCGGGCCAGCGCGCCCGCGCTCACCAGCAGCAGCAGGCACGCGATCGACAGCGGCCGCGAGAAATCGCGGTTTGGCCCGACCGCGGTCGCCACCAGGAGCGGCCCGACGATCTGGCCCGCCGCGAACGCGGCGGTCATCGCGGCCATCAGCCGCGTCGCGTGCGGCCCCGCGACGATCTGCGCCTCCTGCATCCCGCCCATGGTGCTTACCATGAAGGTGCCTCCCACGAGCAGCGCGGCCACCATGATGCCGCCCATGCTGGGCCACAGCACCGGCGCGGCCACGCCCGCCGCCATGACCAGCTGGCTCAGGGCCCACAGCCGCCGGTTCCCCACCAGGCGGATCGCGGCCCCGGCCACGAGCGTCGACGCCATCGCGGCGGCGCCGAAGATCGGCCACGCCCAGCCGAAGACGAGCGGGTCGGGCACGAGCGTCCGCGCCATCGCGGGCACGAAGGTCGCGGGGATGATGTAGCCGAGCCCCAGGATCCCGTGGCAGAGGACGAGACGCACCGAGTCGAGATCCCACCGAGGGCGACCGGCGGCCCGCCGCGGGTCCGGCGCTCCGCCCGCGTCGCGGTCCTCGCGGAGCGCCGGCCAGACCGCCGCGGTCCCGGCCAGCGCGATGACGCCGAGCGCGCGCCACGCGCCCGCCGATCCGGCGCCGCGCTCCATGAGGGCGACGCAGAGCAGGCCGGCCGCCGCGATCCCGGCGCCGACGCCTCCGAAGACCGCGCCCCGCAGCACCGGCCGCTCCGCCGCCCCGAGCCGGCCCAGCGCCCACGCGGAGGCGAAGACCAGGACCCAGGCGCTCGCCACCCCGGCCAGCGCCCGCAGCAGCAGCCAGGCCGGGAAGCTCCCGGTCATCCCCATCCCCACCGTCACCAGCGCGATGGCGACGAGCCCGGCCCGGACGATCGTGGTGGCGCGCGCCCGGAGCGCCACCGCCGAGATCGCGCCGAGCAGATACCCCAAATAGTTCGCCGACGCGAGCCACCCGCCCACCGCCACCGAGACCGCCGCGTCCTGCTGCATCATGGGCAGGATCGGGGTGAAGGCGAACCGGCCGATGCCCATGGCGACGCCCAAGGTGACGAGCCCGGCCAGGGCGGTCACAAGTGGAGCGGGGCGGGGAGCGGGCCGGGCCGCGAGCGTCGTCGTCGCCATGCCTCAAGTCTCGCCGGCGTCTCGTGGGCATAAAAGTGAATTATTGTGATATGACTGTTCTCGATATGGGAAACATCGACCTGACCGCGCTCGAGATCTTCAAGACGGTGGCCGAGCAGGGCGGCATCGCCAAGGCCGCGGGCCGCCTCCACCGCGTGCCGTCGAACGTGACCACGCGCGTGAAGCAGCTCGAGGAGCGCCTCGGCACCAAGCTGTTCCTCCGCGGGCACCGCCGGCTCGTGCTCTCCACGGAGGGGCGCCGCCTCCTCACCTACGCCGACCGGCTCTTGCACCTCTCCTCCGAGGCCGAGGCTTCCCTGCGGAGCGGCGCGCCGGCCGGCGTGCTCCAGCTCGGGGCCCTCGAGAGCACCGCGGCCACCCGCCTCCCCCCGATCCTCGCCCGCTATCACCGGAAGTATCCGGACGTGCGGCTCGAGCTGGTGACCGGCACCACCGGCGCCCTCGTGGACCGGGTCCTGCGCCACGAGATCGAGGCCGCCTTCGTGGCCGAGCCGTTCACCGGCGACGACCTCGAGGGCGATGCGGCGTTCAGCGAGGAGCTGGTGCTGATCACCCCGCGCAGCTTCCGCAAGATCCGGAGCGCGCGGGACGTGGGCCACACCACCCTGATCGCCTTCGCCACCGGCTGCTCGTACCGCCGGCGGCTCGAGGCGTGGCTCGGGGGAGCCCGGATCGCGCCGGAGCGGGTCATGGAGTTCGGCTCCTACCACGCGATCGTGGCGTGCGTCGCGGCGGGCGCCGGCATCGCGATCGTGCCCCGCTCGGTGATCCGGATCAGCCTGGGCGCGGCCGACGTGGCCACCTCCCCGCTGCCCCCCGCGGTGGCGAAGGCGCGCACCGTCCTGGTCTGGCGCCGGGGCCATCGATCGATCGCGCTCGACGCGCTGCGCGCCGAGCTCCGAGGCTCTCGCTACCCGAGGTAGGCGCGCTGCACCCGCTCGTCGCTCAGGAGCTCGGCGGCGGGGCCCGAGATCGTCAGGCGGCCCGCCTCCAGCACGTAGGCGCGGTCCGCGATCTGGAGCGCCAGGCTCGCGTTCTGCTCGACGAGCAGGATGGTGACCCCCGCCGCGTGCAGGTCGCGGATGATCTGGAAGATGGCGCGCACGATCAGGGGGGCCAGGCCGAGCGACGGCTCGTCCAGCAGCAGCAGGCGGGGACGGCTCATGAGGGCGCGGGCGATCGCGAGCATCTGCTGCTCGCCGCCGCTGAGGGTACCCGCCATCTGGTGCCGCCGCTCGGCCAGGCGCGGGAAGCGCGCGAACTGGCGCTCGAGGTCGGCCTGGATCTCGGCGCCGTCGGCGCGCGTGTAGGCGCCGAGCAGGAGGTTGTCGACCACGCTCTGGCGGGCGAGCATGCGGCGGCCCTCGGGCACCTGCGCGATGCCCATCCGGACCACGTCGCTCGGCCGCGCCACGCTGATGTCGCGCGCGTCGAAGGCGATGCGCCCCCGATGGATGGGGATGATCCGCGAGATCGAGCGCAGCGTCGTGCTCTTGCCCGCCCCGTTCGCCCCGATGAGGGTCACCACCTCCCCGGGGTGGACCTCGAGGCTCACCTGCTCGAGGGCTTGCACCCGGCCGTAGCGGATGGTGAGGTTCTCGACCGCGAGCAGGGGCGCGCCGGCCACCGCGGGGCTCACGCGCCGTCCCCCAGGTAGGCCTCGACCACCGCGGGGTGCTTCTGCACCAGGGCGGGCGGGCCCAGGGCGATGAGCTGGCCGAAGTTCAGCACCGCGATGCGGTCGCAGAGATTCATGACCAGCGGCACGTAGTGCTCGATCAGCAAGACGGTCAGGCTCAGGCGGGCGCGCACGCTGCGGATCAGCTCGCTCAGCGCGCGCTTCTCGCCCGCGTTCATGCCGGCCGCCGGCTCGTCGAGCAGGAGCAGCTCGGGCTCGAGGGCCAGGGCGCGCGCGATCTCGAGCCGCCGCTGGTCGCCGTAGGCGAAGTTCCGCGCGCGCTCGTCGGGCCGGTCGGCGAGGCCGACGAGGGCGAGGAGCGCGGTCGCGCGCTCGCGCGTCTCGCGCTCCTCCCGCCGGGCCGGGCCCAGGCCGAGCACGCCGCTCACGAGCCCGCTGTGGGTGCGCACGTGGCGCGCGATCATCACGTTGTCGAGCGCGGACAGCTCGCCGAAGAGGCGCACGTTCTGGAAGGTGCGGGCGATCCCACGCTTCGCCACCCGGTGGGGCGGCAGGCCGGTGATGTCCTCGCCCCGGTAGCGGAGGTGCCCGCCGCTCGGCGCGGTGAGGCCGGTGATCAAATTGAAGAGCGTGGTCTTGCCGGCCCCGTTGGGCCCGATGAGCCCGAAGAGCTCGCCGCGACCGACCGCGAACGAGACCTCGTTGACCGCGGTGACCCCGCCGAACTGGCACGTGACCCGCTCCACCGTCAACAGGTCCGCGGCGGGCAGTGGGTCCGCGGCGGGCCCGGGCGCGCCGCTCATCCGGGACGCGCCCGGCGCCGGACCAGGCGGCGGAGGAGCCCGGGGGTGATCAGCCCGTTGGGGAAGAACACGGTGCCGATCGCGATCAGGACCCCGAAGATGATGAGCCGCCCGTCGCGCAGGAACGCGGCGAGCCACTCGGGTAGCCCCCCCACGCCGGCGATCCCGCGGAGCGCCTCCGGCAGCGCGGTGAGCACGAGCCCGCCCACCACCGGGCCCACGAACGTGCGCGATCCGCCCACGAGCACGAAGGCCATCAGGTTGACGCTGGTGTCGAACGTCCCCTGCCGCGAGTTCCACGTGTTGATGAAGTGCGCGCTGACCGCCCCCACCGCCCCGGCCAGCACCGCGCTCGTGGTGAACGCGAGGACCTTGTGGTAGGTCGGGTCGATGCCCATGGCCGCGGCGGCCAGCTCGTCCTCCCGCAGCGCCGCCAGCGCGCGCCCGGTGCGGGTGCGCTCGAGCCGCGCCACGAACAGCATCGACACCACGAGCAGCGGGACGGCGAGCCACATGTACTGGAGCGCGCTCGAGAACGGCTGCGGGATCCCGAAGATCCCGATCGCGCCGCCGGTCACGTTCAGGTTGAGGGCCACCACCCCCAGGATCTGCACGAAGGCGATGGTGGCCAGCGCCAGGAAGATGCCGCGCAGCCGGAGCGCGGGCAGCCCCACCGCGAGGCCGAGCACGCCCGAGACCACCGCCGCGACCACCATCTCGAGCAGCACCAGCGAGACCGGATAGAGGCCGGGGCCGGGCGGGAAGATCCTGGTGGACATGATCGCCGCGATGTAGCCGCCGAGGGCGTAGAAGCCCGGGCTCGCCACCGAGAGCTGCCCCGCCATCAGCGGCAGGTAGAGGGTGAGGGCCAGCACCGCGGCCAGCACCATCGAGACCAGCAGGAAGTCGTAGGTCGCGAGGAAGGTGGCCACGCGGGCCTAGACCTTCTGCACCTGCGCGCGGCCCAGCAGCCCTTGCGGCCGCACCAGCAGCACCACGAACAGGAGCGCGAAGGGCACCGCCTCGCGGTACGCGATGTACTGCGCGGGCACGAACGCCTCCGCGAGGCCGATGACGAGGCCGCCCACCACCGCCCCCGGGATGTCGCCGAGACCGCCGAGCACGATCACCGCGAGGCCCTTGAGCCCGAAGGCGATCCCGAAGTACGGGCCGGCCACGCCGACGCTCAGCCCGATGAGGGTCCCGGTCACCCCGCCGAGGAAGCCGCTGATCACGAACGTCAGGAGGACGAGCCGATCGGTGTCGATCCCGAGGAGGCTCGAGGTGGTCATGTCCTCCGCCACCGCCCGGAGCGCCTTGCCGGTGCGGGTGGCGTTCATCAGGTAGGTGAGGAGCACCAGCATCACCATCGACACCGCGAAGATCACCACCTGGACCGTGCGCACCAGCACCGGCGCCGCCGCGGTGCCGAAGTTGATCGCGCTCGGCAGCCCCTGGAGGGGATCGGGATAGGAGTACGGCTCGGCCCCGAAGAGATACTGGGTGATGTTGACGAGCGCGACCGCCACCCCGAGGCTCGAGACCAGGGTGAGCAGCGGGTCGGCGCCCCGCGCGCGCAGCGGCCGGAACGCGAGGCGCTCGACGATGACCCCGCAGAGGGCCGCCACCAGCGAGCCGCCCAGGAGGGCCAGGACGAACGGGAGCCCGAACGGCAGGGCGGCGCCGGCCAGCAGCCCGTTGATGCCGAACTGCGAGCCGGTCAGCGCGTAGGTGGCGTAGGCCCCGATGGTGAAGATCGCGCCGTGGGTGAAGTTGATGATGCGGAGGACCGAGAAGATGAGCGTGTAGCCGAGGGCGAAGATGGCGTACACGCTCCCGATGGCGAGGCCGTTCAGCACCTGCTGGAGCAGGAACGTCCGGTTCACTACTTGACGAAGACGAACGTGCCCTTGGTGCCGTCGGGGTCCATCTTGATCTGCGCCACGTAGGCCTGCTTCTGGACGATCTCCCCGCCCATTCCCGGACCGGTGGTGAACGAGATCTCCCCCAGCGGGGTGTCGTAGGTGCCGGAGATGAGCTGCTTGTTCAGCTCGACCCGGAGCGTGGCCAGGTCCATCTTGGCGATCGGCGACTTCTTGTCCAGCGCCCGCAGCGCCTCCACGAACACCTGGATGCCGGTGAAGGCCTGGGCGCTGAACTGCGGCGGGTCCTTCTTCTGCTTGTCCTTGTACACCGACTTGAACTCGTCGTTGATCTTGCTCTTGTAGGCCGGGCTGTAGGCCTGCGCGATCAGGATGCCGTCGCACTTGGCCTTGCAGATCGGGAAGATGGCGGCGGTGTTCACCCCGTTGCCGCCCACGATCAGGCCCTTGTAACCCAGGTCGCGGAGCTGCTTCACCAGGTTGGCCCCGTCCACCTGCAGGCCGGAGACGATCACGAGGTCCGGCTTCACGTTGAGCACGTTCGTGATCTGCGCGGTGAAGTCGGTGTCGGTGGTCTGGAAGGTCTGCACGGTGGCCAGGTCCAGCTTGAGGTCCTTCACCGCCTGCTGGAACGTCTCGGTCTCCGACTTGTTGAAGGCGTCGTTCTGGGCGTACAGCACCGCGACCTTCTTGAGGTCCCGGTTGATCTCCATCGCCGCCTTCACCGCGTTGGGGGCCACGATCGCCACCGGCGACGACACGCGGGAGACGAACTCGCCGATCTGGGCGATGCCCTTGGCGGTGTTGGAGGGCCCGATCACCGGGACCTTGGCCCGGACCGCGAAGGGATCGGCCGCGAAGGCCTGCTGGGACAGGCTCGGCCCCATGATCCCCACGACCTTGGCCACGTTGATCAGGTTCTGGAAGGCGTTGATGGCGGTGGGCTCGTCGCTGCCGCCGTCCTGGAAGATCAGCTTGATCGGACGGCCGTTGACCCCGCCGTGCTTGTTGAAGTAGTCCTCGGCGATCTGCGCGCCGAGCACCTGCTCCTGCCCCGCGAGGGCGACCGGCCCGGTCTGGGCCACCGAGACGCCGATCGAGATGGGCGGGTCGGCGGCGAGGCTGGCCATGGCGCCGCACAGGACCGCGATGACGATGGTCGAGATGGACAGCTTCACGCGAGGGCTCATGATCGATCCTCCCGTCTCGGTCGATGGAATGCGCGGGAGTCTAGCATGGCGCCGGAGGCGCCGCCGAAGTAGATGCTCGCCGCCCGGGGCCGCCTACTCCGCCGCGATCAGGGCCCAGCAGACGATCGCGCTGCAGATCGAGCTCCACCGGCCGAATCCCTTGTAGATCTGCCCGGCCAGATGCGCCTGCTCTCTCAGCGTGCCCTCGGCCTTGATCTGGGGATCGGAGACGTTGCGCACCGCGACCCAGCGAGGGGCCCCGGGGCCCATCCGGCTCATCACCAGGCCCAGCACCGCGTCCCCCATCTCCGACACGCTGCCCAGGCCCTGGAGGCGGTAGTGGTCGTCCGAGGTGTCGAATCCGAAGAAATCCGTGGTCAGGACGGCCGCCGCGGGCGCCTTGCTCCGGACGATCTTCGGCGCCCGCGGGTTGTCCTTCGGCAGCTGCCCGCCGTTCGCCTTGAAGAGCGTCCTGGCCTTGGCGAGGTACTTGGCCCGGGTGGCCCCGGCGGTGTAGTCGGCGGCGTGGTAGGGCTCGGTCTTGAGCCACTGCTTGCAGTCGAACCGCACGATCGGGCTGACCACCACGTCGCCCACCTGGCATTGCCGGCCGATTCCCCCCGCGGTACCGGTGGTGATGACCAGCTTGGGGCGCACCTCGGTGATGATCTGCTTCCAGACGTCCTCGTTGGGCAGCGTCCCGTTCTTCCCGGGCAGCTTCCGGGTGTCCTGCGAGAGGTGGGAATCGGACTTGAAGACGACCACCTTCTTCCCGCCGATCGTCGTGGTCCAGTACGCGCCCAGGCGCTTCGCGATGAGCGCGGGGGCGCCCTTGCGCATCCGCTTCGAGATAGACGTGTAGTTGTGGGTGTAGGCGACGTAGTCGTTACGCGAGTCCTTGCCCGGCGTCAGCACCCGGCTCAGCGCGTGCCCCTCGTCCACCGTCCAGGTCACGACCAGCACGTCGGCGCGCGGCAGCGGGCCCTTGCCGCTCCCACCCGGCTTCGGGCCGGTCGTGGGAGCCAGCCCCTTGGGCCACGGGATGTCGGTGAACCGGGAGAGCCCGGTGGCGGTCGTGAAGGCGAGGAACGCCATGCCCTCCGGCGCCTGGGAGTCGAAATCGATGATCTCGCGCTGCAGGTCCTCGGGGGTGCTGCGCGGACGCGCCGCCCGCTTGAAGGCAAAGGTCTCGACCGGCGCGGGCCGCTCGATCGGATCGAACCCCAGGTTCCGCTTCACCCACCGTCGATCGACGATCATGTGTCTCCTCCCCACCGCCGGTGTCTCAGCCGCCGAGCTGACTCACCACCGCGGCCCAGAGCGCGTCCATCTGCCCGAGCGGGCCCACGTCGACGGACTGCCGGTGCGCGCCGGTGTTCACCATGACGAGCTTGCTGCGGGGGTCGACGTAGATGCGCTGGCCGCGCACGCCCCAGAACATGAACATGCGGCGCTCACCCGGCAGGATCCACGTCTGGTAGCCGTAGCCGTAGGTCGGGTGCGCGGTGCCGGGCCGCAGGTGCGGCTGGTCCGCGCGCACGGTGGTCGCCTCCTGGATCCACGCGGCGGGGATGAGCTGGCGGCCACGCCAGTTGCCCTCGTGGGCCAGCAGCAGCCCGAGCCGCGCGTAGTCGCGCAGTACCGCGTTGAGACAGCAGAAGGTGGCCTCCTGCCCCGCGTTGTCGACGAGCCACGTGGCGTCGGCCTCGGCGCCGATGGGCTGCCAGATCCGCGACTCGAGATAGTCGGCGGGCGTGACGCCGGTCGCCCCCCGCAGGACGAGCCCCAGCACCTGGGCCTCCGCGGAGGAGTACGAGAACCGGGTGCCGGCCGGCACCAGCCGGTCGTTGAACAGCGCGACCGCGCCCGGGCCGCCGGGACCGCGCAGCATGTAGGTGTTCAGCACCAGCGTCGTGACGTCGTCGCTGCCGCTGTACTGCTCGCGGAAGCGCACCCCCGACGACATCTGCAGCAGGTGGCGGATCGACGTGCGCCCGTACTCACGCCCGGCCAGCGCGGGCACGTAGGTGGACGCGGGGTCGTCGACCGAGCGGATGCGCCCCTCGGCGACCGCGATGCCCACGAGCATGCCGGTCACCGTCTTGGCCATCGACCAGGAGGTGAGGCGCTGCTCGTCGGTGCGGTCGTACTGGTAGCGCTCGACCAGGATGGTCTCGTCTCGCGCGATCAGGAGCCCGGTCGTCAGGGTCTTCTCCAGGTAGTCGTCCAGCGCGGGGATGCGCGGCTCGGCGGCCCGCTCGAGGTGTGACGGCGTCGGCGCGCGGCGCACGATCCGGCTCCGGAAGATCTCGTCCAGGTGGCTGTGGGAACCGACCGTCATCCGGACGTCGTAGAAGGTGGCGCGATCACCCTTCGGGTAGCCCGCCCCCGCGCCGAGCTCGTCGGCGGCGGGCCCGCCCGCGATGAAGCGCGGCCCCGGCGCCGCGGCCTTCGGCCCGGTCTCCCGCGCGGGCGGCACCGGCGACGCGCAGGCGGCCACGCCCACGAGCAGCGCGAGGATGAGCGGGACGCGGATATTCATGCTGACTCGACTGTAGGCGCCCGCCCGTCGAGGGGGCAAGCCCATTCTGGCCGGCCGGAACTACGCGACGTGAGCCCTAGCGGAAGGTGAACCCCGCGTAGCCGGCGGCGGCGACCTCGTCGCACTTCTCGCGGTACTTGGGCGCACCGCCCGCGTAGACGATGAACGTGCGCTTCTGCTTGCCGGCCACGTTGGAGTTGATGCCCATCATCCAGGAGTCGACCTGGGTGAAGAGCATGCGCCGCCCGGTGTCGTGCACGTGCTGGGTCCACTCGCGCTCCGCCTCGGCGGTGGCCTCGACGCGGGCCAGGCCCTTCTCCCGCATGTGGGCGATGAGCACGGTCACCCAGTCCACGTTCTGCTCGATGCAGCGCGGGATGTTGCAGAAGGTGGCCGCGTTGTGCGGCCCCACGAGCGTGAACAGGTTGGGGAAGCCCACGATCTGCAGGCCCAGGTAGGTGCGCGGTCCCTCCGCCCACGTCTCGCGCAGCCGCCGGCCGCCCCGCCCGCGGACGTCGATGCGGTCGAACGCGCCGGTGATGGCGTCGAAGCCGGTGGCGTAGATGATCATGTCGAATTCGTACTCGGCGTCGCGGGTCTTGATCCCGGTGGGCGTGATCCGCTCGATCGGCGCCTCGCGGATGTCCAGCAGGCGCACGTTCGGCTGGTTGTAGACCTCGTAGTATCCGCTCTCCAGCGGCACTCGGCGGGTGCCGAAGCCGTGGTTCGTCGGGATCAGCTTCTCCGCCACCTTCGGGTCCCGCACCCGCTCGCGGATCTTCCGGCGCATGAACTCGGTGATGGTGGCGTTGGCCTCCGCGTCGACCAGCACGTCGCGGAAGTTGCCCATCCAGATCCCGAAGCCGGGCTCGCCGTAGAGCTTCTCGTAGAAGGCCTCGCGCTCCTCCGCGCTCACCTCCAGGGCCTTGCGCGGATCGGCCTGGTGGATGAAGCAGCCGAAGGAGTCGCGGCAGAGCGCGAAGATCTCGGGATAGGTCGCCTTGATGCGCGCCTGGGTGGCCGCGTCGATGGGGCTGTTGCGGAGGGGCGCGCACCAGTTGGGGGTGCGCTGGAACACGGTGAGGTGCCCCACCGTCTTGGCGATCTCGGTGATGGCCTGCACCGCGGTCGCCCCGGTGCCGATCACCCCGACCCGCTTGCCCGCGAAGCTCACCGGCTCGTGCGGCCACCGGCCGGTGTGGTAGGCCTCGCCGCGGAAGCTCTCGACGCCGGGGATCGTGGGCATGGTGGGCGCGGACAGAGGCCCGATCGCGGTGATCAGGAAGCGGGCCCGGGCCCGGCGGCCGTCCTCGCTCTCGATCGCCCACTCGTTCGCGACCTCGTCGTAGACCGCCGACCGGATCCGGCAGCTGAACTCGATGTCGCGGCGGAGGTCGAGCTTGTCGGCCACGAAGTTGCAGTAGCGCAGGGTCTCCGGCTGGGCCGCGAAGTGCTCGCTCCACTCCCACTCGCGCAGGATCTCCTCGGAGAAGGAGTAGCCGTAGGTCCAGCTCTCGGAGTCGAACCGCGCCCCCGGATAGCGGTTCCAGTACCAGGTGCCGCCCACCCCGGTGCCGGCCTCGAACACCCGCACCCGCAGGCCGAGCCCGCGCAGCCGGTGGAGCTGGTACATGCCGGAGATCCCGGCGCCGATGACGATGGCGTCGTAGGAGGGCCCGGCCGGCGCGGCGGAGCTCGCGGACATGGCACTCGGGAGCATAGCAGAGGGGGTTCCGCGTCACGAGTCGGCTTGCCGTGACGCCTCACTTTCCCTATTCTCTGCAAAGCCCCATGAAGCTTCGGACCTTCCTCCTCACGATCATCTTTCTGACTCTCGTTCCGTTGCTCGGGGTGGCCGGCCTCGCGATCTGGTGGGCGCACGAGGACGAGCGGCGCAACATGGAGCAGGCGCTCCTCTACCACGCCCGCTCCCTCACGGTGGCGGTCGATCGCGAGGTCGAGACCTCGCTCGCGGGACTGAAGGGCCTCGCGACCTCGACCGACCTCGACTCGGGCGGCGACCTCCGGAGGTTCTACGAGGAGGCGCGGCTCGCGCGGGAGGCCTATCGGCGCTGGCTGACCGTGGCCCTCGTCGAGCCCTCCGGCCGGCAGGTGCTGAACCTCCTGCGCCCGCTCGGGAGCCCGCTGCCGAGCGTGGCCGCGCTCGGGACCTTCCAGCGCACGCTGCAGACCGGCGAGCCGCATGTCTCGGACATGGAGATGGACCCCGCCGCCGGCCGCTGGGTGATCTCGGTGACCCTTCCTCTGCTGCGCGAGGGGAAGGTCCGCCAGGTCCTCGTCGCGGTGATGACCCCGGAGAGCTTCGCCTCGGTGCTCGCCGCCGCCGACATCGCAGGCGGGACCATCGTGGATCGCAAGGGCATCGTGGTGGCCACCACCCAGGGGCAGGAGCAGCGCGTGGGCACGCCCGCCGCGCCGGCCTTCGTCTCGCGCACGCGCGAGCACGAGGAGGCGGTCTTCTCCGGCGGCCCCATCGTCGAGGGGGCGACCGCCTACACCGCGTTCAGCCGCGCCAAGTGGTCGCAGTTCACGGTGGGCATCGCGGTCCCGCGCCAGTCGCTCGAGGGCCCGCTCCACCGCTCGCTCGGCCTCCTGTTCGCGGCGACGGTCGGCGCCCTCGTGCTCTCGCTCGGCCTCGCCCACCTGGCCGGCCGGCGGTTCGCCGGCCGCCTGCAGCGCCTCACCGCCGCGTTCAGCGCGTTCGGCCGCGGCGAGACGGTGCCGGAGCTGCCGGACTTCACCCTCGCCGAGCTCTCGGGGGTGAAGGGCGCGCTCCACGACGCGATGGCACTCCTGCAGGCGCGCTCCGCGGCGCTGGCCGAATCGGAGCAGCGCTACCGCACCCTCTTCGAGCGCAATCCGGCCGGCATGTGCCTCACCATGGCGGACGGGCGCATCGTGGACTGCAACCCCGCCTTCGCCCGCATCCTGGGCTTCGAGCAGCCGGCCGACGTGCTGGGCACGAACGTGGGCGAGCTCTACGCCCAGCCGAAGGAGCGCGACCAGCTCCTGGAGCGGGTGAAGGCGGACGGGACCGCGATCAACGTCGAGCTGCAGCTCCGTCGGCGCGACGGGCGGCTCATCTGGGTGCTCGCGAGCGTGGTCCGCAGCTCGGGCCCGCCGCGCGGCGACTTCGAGACCACCCTGATCGACATCACCGAGCAGCGCGCCGCCGACGAGCTGCGCAGCATGGCCAAGCTCGCCAACGCGGCCGCCCACGAGATCAACAACCCGCTGACCCTGGTGCTGGGGCGCCTGGTCATGCTGCGCGACGATCCGGGCCTCTCCGCCGAGACGCGGGAGTGGATCGTGCAGATCTACGCCGCCGCCGAGCGCATCCGCGAGATCGTG
>DASZJM010000157.1:0-1797 GCA_035948165.1 Candidatus Methylomirabilota bacterium | reverse complement strand
ATGCGCTTCACCTTCCACAACGAGCACTACCGCCACTTCCTCACCGACGGCACCGCCGACTGGCTCTGGCCGGCCGCCGAGAAGGCCGGCGTGCCGCTGATGGTGCTGGTGCCGGGCGCGCTCGACCACCTCGACCGGATCGCGGGCCGCCACCCGGGCCTCAAGCTGGTGATCGACCACGTGGGAATCAGCGTGCGCGGCAAGGCGCCCAAGGTCTTCGAGGAGCTGCCCGCGGTGTGCGCGCTGGCCCGGCACCCGAACATCGCGGTGAAGGCCTCGGGGATGCCGTCGCTCTCCGCCGAGCCCTATCCGTTCCGCGACCTGCACGGCGCGATCCGCCAGCTCGTCGACGCCTTCGGGCCGCGCCGCGTCTTCTGGGGCACGGATCTCACCCGCATGCCCTGCACCTACTACGAGTGCATCACGCTGTTCACCGAGCACCTGCCCTGGCTCAAGGGGGAGGACCTCGAGTGGGTGATGGGCCGCGGGGTCTGCGAGTGGCTCGGCTGGCCGCTCGGGCGGCCGTGAGCGCCCTCTAGCGGCCGATCGGCTCGAGGCGGAAGATGCGCCCGCGGGTCTCGTCGGTCAGCAGGTAGAGCCCGCCGTCCGGGCCCTGGCGCACGTCGCGGATGCGCTCGTCCAGCTCCTTGAGGTAGCGCTCCTCCAGCACAACCCGGTCCCGCTCGAGCCGCAGGCGGACGAGGCCGCCCGGCCGGAGCGAGCCCACCAGGAGGTCGCCGCGCCACTCGGGGAACGCGGAGCCGGTGTAGAACACCGCGCCCGACGGAGCGATCACCGGGTCCCAGTAGTAGACCGGCTGCTCCATCCCCGGCTTCGAGGTGCCGATGCCGATCTTGGCGCCGGAGTAGTCGAGCCCGTAGGTGATGACAGGCCACCCGTAGTTCTTGCCGGCCTCCGGCCGGTTCAGCTCGTCGCCGCCCATCGCGCCGTGCTCCACCGTCCACAGGCGCCCCTGCGCGTCGAGCGTGGCGGCCTGGACGTTGCGATGCCCGTAGGACCATATCTCGGGCAGCGCGCCGCGCCGGCCGACGAACGGATTGTCGCGCGGGATCGAGCCGTCGGGATTGATGCGCACGATCTTGCCGAGCGTCGTCGAGAGATCCTGCGCGCGCTCGCGATAGGCGAAGCGCTCGCCGAGGGTGACGAAGAGCGTGCCGTCGGGACGGAAGACCAGCCGCGAGCCCCAGTGGTTCGGCCCCTCCACCTTGGGCTGCTGCCGCCAGATCACCTGCGTGTCCTCGAGGCCGCGCGGCCCGAGGCGCCCGCGCGCGACCGCGGTTCCCGCGCCGCCGTCCCCGGGCTCGGCGAACGAGAGATAGACCAGCCGGTCCTGGGCGAAGGCCGGGCTGAGCGCGACGTCGAGCAGACCGCCCTGCCCGCGCGCGAACACCGCCGGGACTCCGGCGAGCGGCGCCGAGAGCCCGCCGCCCGTGACGATACGCAGCCGCCCGGGCCGCTCGGTGACGAGCAGACGCCCGTCGGGCAGGAACGCGAGGCCCCACGGCCGCTCGAGCCCGCGCGCCACGTCCACCACGCGCGCGGCGAGCTTGAGGGGAGCGGGCGTGGGCGAGCGCGGCGCGTCTTGACCCCAAGCGGGGCCCCACGCCGCCCCGGCCAGCAGCAGGACCCCGAGGAGCGCGCGCCGGAGCGCGATCAGAACGCGACCGGCAGCGACACGAGCCCTCGCAGGGTCAGGCTCTGCCGGTGCTGGGGCTGCTGGCTCGCCAGGGCCAGCTTCGGCATCCGCCGCAGCAGGGTGTTGATCGCGATCTGCCC
>DASZJM010000156.1:0-2383 GCA_035948165.1 Candidatus Methylomirabilota bacterium | reverse complement strand
TCCCAGTCGTGGCCGCCCATGAGCAGGGTGCCGAAGTGGCCGGTCTCCTCGCGGAGGGCGACCAGCTGCTCGAGCACCCGGCGCGGGCTGCCCGCGATGACGAGGGCCCGCTTGATCATGTCCTCGGTGACGTCCTCGTCGGGGATCAATAGATCCGGCTTCAGCATAAAGAGCGCCTTGCGGCCCTTCGAGAAGCTGTGGTGGAAGAAGTGGTAGTAGAACGAGAGCCCGTTGTCCGGGTCCGCGAGATACTCCTCCGCCTCCGCGTCGCTCTCGGTGACCAGCACGCTGCGCGATACGCGCCAGATGCTCGGATCGGGCCGCCGCCCGGCCCGCTCGCAGCCCTCCACGTACTTCTCCCAGTGGCCCTTGAGGTAGCGGCGGTGGAAGAACTGGCCGGACACCGGGATCCAGCCCCGCTCCCCCGCGGTGGCCGCGCTGTTCGAGTTGGGGGTGAGCAGCGAGAGCGCGATCGGCGGATGCGGCTTCTGGTAGGGCCGCGGCACGTAGCCCACCTTGAACTCGGGCCAGATGCCGTTGGTGAGCGAGATTTTCCAGAAGCGCCCGTCGATCTCGTAGGGCGGGTCCTGGGCCCAGAGCTTGAGCACGGTCTCGATGGACTCGATGACCATCTGCGGCCGCAGCTCGGCCTGGCCCACGTCGAACATCTCGAGGTCGCTCACCAGGCCGCCGGGGCCGATGCCCATGATGAAGCGGCCGCGGCAGAGTTGGTCGAACATGGCCGCATGGGCGGCCACCGTGGCCGGGTGCAGCTGGGGCAGATTGATGACCCCGGTGCCGAAGCGGATCTGGGTGGTGCGCGGGATCAGGGTGGCAAAGAAGATGAGGGGCGAGGTGATGCGCTCGCTCCACGACGAGAAATGCTCGCCCACGAAGGCCTCGGTGAAGCCCAGCCGGTCCGCCAGGACGATGGCCTCCTGGTCCTCTTCCAGGATGGCCGAGTACTCGCGGTCCGGGTGGTGGAACGGCATGGTGAACATGCCGAGCTTGACCGTCATCGAGGCCTCCGTGGGCGCATGGGTCGCCCGCTACTTCTTGGCGCGGGCTTCGAGCAGGAGCTTCACCTCCGCGGCGGCGGCGCGCCAGAGGGCCCCGCCCGGCTTGTCGTACTCGGCCTGGACCTGCTTGCGGAACTCGTTCATCGCCGCGTCCTGCTGCTCCTTGGACGCGCCCTGGGGCACCGCGCCCAGCGTGCGGGCCCGGATGCCGGTGGCCGCGCCGGTGGCACCGTGGGCGCGCTCCATCCAGCGGCCGATCTCGTTCCAGTCCTTGTCGAAGAACACGACCACCGGGATGGACTGGTAACCGTTGTTGAGGAAGGTGTCGCGCAGGTCCGGCACCTGATCGCGGAAGAACACCCGCAGCTCGGCGCCGGGTATCGCCTCGACGATGTGGGCGATCAGCGGCGAGTTGCGGTGCACGTCGCCGCACCAGTTCTCGGCGAGCATCATCACGTGCTTGACCCCGGTCGCCCCGGCGAAGAACTTCTGCTCCTCGTCGGTGAGCTTGGAGTTGGCGTAGTTCTGTTCGGTGCGGGCCCGGGTGTCGCCCATCTGGGCCATGTAGTCCTTCCAGGTCAACCCGGTGGCAAAGCGCTTCGCGTCGAGGGGAATCGTCAGCTGAGCCATGTCGTCCTCGCTTCGGTGAGAGTGTTGGGTTGGGTGCTACGGTTGACGGTTGACTGCGGAGGCTTCGGATCCCCCTTCCATCGGGGCGAGGAGGATGACCTCGGCGCCGTCGTGCAGGGGGGTGTCGCGGGCGGCCAGCTCGCCGTCGATCGCGGCGGTCAGGTCGATGGTCGGATCGATCCCGAGGGTGGCCAGCAGGTCGTCCAGGGTGGCACCGACCCGGATAAGGTGGCGCTGGGGGCCCTCCCCACCGCCCGGCCGCCGGCGGCGGAGGGCGGCGGACAGAAAGACGGTCACGGAGACCGTCGGAGCCTCGGTGCGCGCTGCGTCGTGAAGCCGACTCATGACCACGGCGGAGTATACTACGCCGCCATGGGGCCCGGCTGGCCGCGATGAGCCGCGGCAAGAACCCGGTTCGCGCGGACTGGTTCACCACCTTCTTCGACCGCGCCTACGTGGCCCAGTTGCGCGAGGAGAAGTCCCCCGCCCAGACCCGCCGCGAGATCGACTTCGTCCTGCGCGCGCTTCGCCCGGCGCCGGGAGCGCGGATCCTCGACGTGCCCTGCGGCTACGGCCGCCACGGCGCGGGCCTGGCCCGGCGCGGCTTCCGGGTGGTGGGCGTCGACCTCTCGCGCGCGATGCTCGCGGAGGCGCGGCGCCGCTTCGCGGAGCGGCCGCGGCTCACCTTCGTGCGGGGCGACATGCGGCGGATCGCCTTTCGCGCCGAGTTCGAC
>DASZJM010000155.1:0-3430 GCA_035948165.1 Candidatus Methylomirabilota bacterium | reverse complement strand
TGCGGCGCCCCGACGGTGATGAAGTCGTGGGCGCGCCTTATGCCGAGCGACAGCTCCGGGCTCGCCACCGCGTAGCCGACCCGCCAGCCGGTCACCGAGTAGGACTTGGAGATGCCGGAGATGGTCACGGTGCGGTCGGCCATGCCGGGCAGGGTCGCGATCGGCGTGTGGCCGAGGCCGTCGTAGATGATGTGCTCGTAGATCTCGTCGGTGATGGCGAGGAGATCGTGCTTGAGGCAGACATCGGCGATCACCTGCAGCTCGGCCCGGGAGAAGACCTTGCCGGAGGGATTGTTCGGGCTGTTGAACACGACCGCGCGCGTGCGCGAGGTGACCGCGCGGGCGAGCCGGTCGGGGTCGAAGGAGAAGTCGGGCGGCTCGAGCGGCACGAAGACCGGCTCGGCCCCCGCGATGATGCACCCGGGCCCGTAGTTCTCGTAGAAGGGCTCGAAGATGATGACCTCGTCGCCCGGGTTGAGCACCGCGAGCAGGGTGGCCAGCATGGTCTCGGTGGAGCCGCAGCAGACCGTGACGTGGCGGTCGGCCTCGATCTCCATGCCGTAGAACTTCCGGTACTTCTCCGCGATGGCCTGCCGGAGGCGCGGGGTGCCCCAGGTGATCGCGTACTGGTGGAAGTCGCCGTCGATCGCCCGGTGCGCGGCCTCCACCAGCTCGCGCGGCGGTGGGAAGTTCGGCATGCCCTGGGCGAGGTTGATGCCGTCGTACTGGTTGTTGACCCGGGTCATCTCCCGGATCACCGACTCGGTGAAGCCCTGGACGCGCTTGGAGATCATGAGCCGCTCGACGCAGGAGCCCGCGGCGCGCTAGCCGCCCGCGATGGCCGGGACGATCGAGACCTCGTCGCCCTGCTTGAGCGAGGTGGTGGCGCCCTGCAGGAAGCGAATGTCTTCCTGGTTGATGTAGATGTTGATGAAGCGGCGCAGCTGCCCGCCGTCCTCGAGCAGGCGCTCCTTGAGGCCGGGGAACTGGCGCTCGAGCACCTCGATCAGGTCGGTGACGGTGGAAGCGTCGGCCTGGACCTCGGCCGCGCCCTTGGTGAGGGTGCGCAGCGGGGTCGGAATGCGGACGAGAACGGCCATGGGGATCTCCTCGACGCGGCGCCTACGCCACGGTTCTGGATGTGAGGTCGGCCAACGCCCGGTCGAAGGCCTGGAGCGATGGCTGGATGGTGACGTCGCTGCGGAGTCGGTCGTGCAGCACGTCGGGCGTCTTCAGCCCGTTGCCGGTGACGCACATCACGATCGGCTCGTCGCGCGGGATGCGCCCCGCCTCGATCAGCTTGCGGGTGGCCGCCACCGTCACCCCGCCGGCGGTCTCCGCGAAGATCCCCTCGGTGCGGGCGAGCAGCCGCATCCCGTCGATGATCTCCTCGTCGGTGGCGTGCTCGCCGTAGCCGCCCGAGTCCTTGGCCGCGCGGTAGGCGTAGTAGCCGTCGGCCGGGTTTCCGATGGCGAGCGACTTGGCGATGGTCTGCGGCCGCACCGGCTCCAGCACGTCGGTGTCCTTCTTGATCATGGTGACGATCGGGCCGCAGCCCGCCGCCTGCGCCGCGTACATGCGCGGGCGCGCGGGCGGGATCAGCCCGAGCCGCCCCAGCTCGTCGAAGGCCTTGGCGATCTTGGTGAGCAGCGAGCCGCCCGCGCAGGGCACCACCACGTGGGCGGGCGCGCGCCAGCCCAGCTGCTCGGCGATCTCGTAGCCCACCGTCTTCGAGCCCTCGGCGTAGTAGGGCCGCAGGTTGATGTTCACGAAGGCCCAGTGGTACTTGTCGCCGATCTCGGCGCAGAGCCGGTTGACCTCGTCGTAGGTCCCCTGCACTTCGACCAGGGTCGGAGCGTAGACGAGGGTGCCGGTCACCTTCCCCGCCTCGAGATCGTTCGGGATGAAGACGCACGAGCGAAGCCCCGCCTCCGCCGCGTGGGCGGCCACCGAGTTGGCGAGGTTGCCGGTCGAGGCGCACGCGATCGTGTCGAAGCCGAATTCGCGCGCCTTGGCCACCGCGACCGCCACCACCCGGTCCTTGAACGAGCACGTGGGATGGCAGACCGCGTCGTTCTTCACGTAGAGCTCGCGCACGCCCCACGCGCGGGCCAGGTTGTGCGCGCGCACCAGCGGGGTGAAGCCCACGTGGGGGCCGATGGGCGGCGCGCCGTCCGGCACGTCGAGCGGCAGGAGGTCGGCGTAGCGCCAGATCGAGGGCGGACCGGCCGCGATGCGCGCGCGGCTCACCCGGGCGCGCATCAGCTCGTGATCGTAGTCGACCTCGAGGGGACCGAAGCAGAACTCGCAGACGTGGGACGGGGAGGCGGGGTAGCCGCGGCCGCACTCCCGGCACTTCAAGCCCTTCACTCTGTTCAATGGCCTCTCCATCGGTAGGGGATTTGAGCCCCGGATTTGACTGCACGGTCCGGATTGGCCTCGTCCGGACCACCGATCTAGCCACAACAATTTCGTTTACTTAACACTGCGCTACGCGGATTGTCAACGCGATGCCGTATCATCGCCAGGCGTGACCGCCGCCTGGGTGCCGCCTGCGCTGCTGGCCGTCTACGCCGTCGCCTTCGGCGCGCGGGCGCTCGGCGGCGGCCTGCTCGTCTTCGACGATCATCCCGGCCAGCTCTACCGGCTGGTCCAGGCGATCACGGTGGGCTGGGTCCCGTGGCGCTTCGATCCGGGCTGGTGGGCGGGCTACGCCGAGCTGCAGTACTACCCGCCCGGCTTCGCGTGGCTCGGCGCGCTGCTCCATCACGCCGCCGCCGGCGCGCTCTCCGCCTCGACCGTGTACCAGGCGCTGCTCTGGCTCGCGTGGCTGCTGCCGGGCGCGGCCACCTACCTCCTCCTCCGGCGGCTGCTCGGCGACCCGTGGCTCGCGCTGCCCGGCGCGCTGGTGGCGCTCACGCTCTCGGCCGGCTGCCGGAGCGGCGTGGAGGAGGGGCTGCGGTGGGGGCTCGTCGGAGCCAGGCTCGGCTGGGGCGTGCTGTCCCTGCTGGCGCTGGCGCTCTCACGCTGGGCGAAGGGCGCGCCCCGCGCTCCGCTCGGCGTGGCTGGCCTCGTGGCGGCGGTGACGCTGCTCCATCCCGCGCACACGCCGACCGCGGCGGTGATGGTCCTGCTCGCCGCCGCGAGCGCTGAGCCATGGAGGCGCCGCCTCGCCCAGGGGCTCGGGCTGGTGGCGCTCGGGCTCGCGCTCGCCGCGGTGTGGCTGCTGCCGCTGCTGGCCCACGTCGACATGGCGCTACCGCTTGCCTGGCAGGACCGGGCGCTCCCGGTCCTCGCCTGGAGGGTGCTGTCCCAGCCGGTGCTCCCGGTGCTGGCCGTCCTCGGCCTCGTGGCGTGGCGCGCGGACGCGGGGCGCGAGGACCGCGGGCGATGGCTGCTTTGGCTGGCGCCGGTCACCCTCGGCCTCGTG
>DASZJM010000154.1:0-3495 GCA_035948165.1 Candidatus Methylomirabilota bacterium | reverse complement strand
GTGGGCGGCGCCTCGGACGCGGCGCTCCGCCGGGTCGCCCGACTGGGCGATGGCTGGCACGCCTCCGGGATGGCGCCGTCCGCCTTCCGGGCGGGAGCGCTCGCGGTGGGCAACCACTGGAAGGACGCGGGACGCGACGGCACGCCCGAGCTGACGCTGCGGGTACCGCTCCTGCTCGACGGCATCCACCGCCCCGCGGTCGATCCGGCCCTGCTCGGCACGCGCCACGTGATCCGCGGCTCGACCGCGGCGGTGGCCAAGGACCTACGCCAATACCAGACCGCGGGCTGCGGCCACGTAGCCCTCGAGCTGAGCTACAGCACCTACCCGGCGATCCTCGACACCATCGACATCCTTGCGGAGGAGATTCGGCCGGCGCTCGACCAGCGCGAGCGGTGAGGCGCCGGGCGCTGGCCGCGGGCGGGGGTGGCGGGGGGCCTCTGACCACGACCCGTTTCCTGGTCAGCTTGTGTGAGGAGTTCCCAATCCGGTAGTCGGCGCTGTAGGCGATCCGCGAGGGGAACGGGTCACCCGGCCCCCCGCCACCCCCGCCCGCGGCCAGCGCCCGGCGATCACGCCTGATGGCGTAGCCACTCGTAGATCAGAAATCTCCCACCACGTCCGTCCCCGGTCCTGCGTCAGGCGCGGAGGTGTTCGAGACCCTTCCAGTCGAAGGTGATGCCGTGGCCGGGGCGGTCGGGGGCGATGGCGCGGCCGTCCACGAGCTGCAGGGGGTCGGCGATGTAGCGGTCGAGGCCGAAGCCGTGGGCCTCCAGGTAGGAGCGGTTGGGGACGGCGGCGAGCAGGTGGACGGTGACGTCGTGGGCGCCGTGCGAGGTCACCGGCAGGTTGAAGGCCTCGGCGAGGTGGCAGATCTTCAGGAACGTGGTGACGCCGCCGCAGTTCGTGACGTCGGGCTCGGGAAAGGTCACGCCGCCCGCCGCGATCAGCGCGCGGAACTCGTGGAGCGTGTGGAGGTTCTCCCCGGCCGCGATGGGGAGCCCGCCTTCGCGCACGATGCGGACGTGGCCCGGCACGTCGTCCGGGATGGTCGGCTCCTCGAGCCAGACCAAATCGGCCTCCCGGAGCGCGCGGGCGGCGCGGATGGCCTCGTCCACGCTCCAGCGCATGTTGGCGTCGACCATCAGGGGAAAATCCGGCCCCAGGTGCGCGCGCATCGCCCGCACCCGCTCCACGTCCTCCCGCAGCGCGGGGCACCCGACCTTCATCTTGATGGCGCGGAAGCCGCGGGCCAGGTTCTCGTCGGTCTGGCGCAGCAGGGCGTCGAGCGGGAGCTCCAGGTCGATGCCGCCCGCGTAGCACGGCACGCGCGGGTCGAAGCCGCCGAGCGCGCGCCACAGGGGCGTCCCCTGCCGGCGCGTCCGCAGGTCCCAGAGCGCGATGTCCACCGCGGAGATCGCGAGGGCCTGGGCCCCGCCGCGCCCGCCGTAGTGGAGCGCCCACCACATGGTCTGCCAGAGGGCCTCGATGTCCTCCGCCTCCCGCCCCTGGAGGCGCGGGGCCAGATCGCGCGCGATCAGCGCGTGCACCGCGGCGCCGCCGGTGCCCACCGTGTAGGTGTAGCCCACGCCCAGCGCGCCCTCGGCGTCGCGCACGCGGACCGTCACCAGCTCGAAGCCCTCGATGACGCCGTGGGTGGAATCGGAGAGGGCCACCGGCAGCGGGATGCGGTAGTGATCGGCCTGGATCTCGCGGATCGTCATGGGCTCACCGGACGCGGGCGGCGCACCCAGGCTACCGCCGCGAGGTAGGCGACGTCCACCGCGTACGCCAGCGCGATCGTGGCGGGCAGCCCGATCCGCGCCAGGCTCCAGAACGCCACCAGGTTGAAGAGACAGATGCCGAAGGCGCCCACCGGGAACATGCGGATGAACGGCATGGTCACCTCGGCCCCGTAGCGGGCGTGCAGCAGCGCCATCACCGGTAGGCCGTTGACCGGGAAGCCCACCACGAGCCCCGACCACTTGGGGCCGAGCACGTGGGCCACCGAGGTCACCACCAGGACGGTGATCGCGGAGACCGCGACGCGAATCGCGAGCAGCGAGACCGACGTGGGGCCGCGCCGGAGCGTCGCACTGTCGGGCAGGTGGCGCACCAGGTAGCCCGCCCCCAGGCACACCGCGGCCGCGAAGGGAACCGCGGTGAGCGGCCCGAGGGGGATCGTGCTCAGCACGAGCGTCGCCACCACGAAGGTGGCGGTCCCGACGGACACCCCCGCCGCCACCGACCACGCGCGCGGCCCCGGCACGAGCCGCGTCGCCACCAGGTAACCGAGATAGACCGGCACGGCGGCGCCCATCCCGGGAATCGTCCAGAACGCGCTCTCCGCCGCGAACGCGGGTCCCTGCTCGATCGAGAAGAAGATCAGCGACAGCACCGCGAGCTGCGGCGCCGAGCCCACGATCGACCCGAGCCGCGGCCCCAGCCACTCGGCCGCCGCGGTACCGCCCAGGACGAAGAAGGCCGAGGCCGCGATTTTCGCGACCAGGAGGACGAGGGCGGAGTCGATCAGGCCGCCCCGGTCTGGGCGCGCGGCGGGGCGGCCGGCACCGCGCGGCGGCGCAGGTCGAGCAGGCTCCCCAGGATGCCCTTGGGCAGGAACACGATGAACAGCACGAGGAGCACCCCGTACACCAGGTTGTCCCAGCCCACCGCACGGGTGCCGAAGGAGATGCGCAGCACCTCGGCGAGCAGGATCGTGATCACCGCCCCGACGGTGGGCCCAAGCGAGACGTAGATGCCGCCCACCACCACCGCGAAGACCATCTGGAGCGAGATCGAGATGCCGCTCACCGTGTCCGGGGAGATGAACATCTGGTACTGGCAGTAGAGCGCCCCGGCCAGCGCGGTCATCATCGCGCTCAGCACCGTGATCTTGAGCTTCTCCGCGGTCACGTGCACGCCCGTCGCGGCCGCCCCGTCCTCGTCCTCCGAGATGGCCTCCAGCGCGTAGCGGGTCATGCTCCGGTCCACCCGGTACCAGACGTAGAGCCCGGCGGCCCACACGGAGAGCGCGATCAGGTACCAGGTGGTCTTGCCGGTGAACTGTAGGGCGTAGAGCGAGCTGCCGCCCTGGTAGCGCGCCGGGGTGTAGCCGAGCGAGCCGCCGGTGTGGTCGCGGGTGGCGGTGATGACCTGGAGCACGATGCCAGAGAGCGCGAGGGTGACCAGCGCGAAGTAGTGGCCGGTGATGCGGAAGCGGAAGCACGGGTAGGCCACCAGCACCGCGAGCACGCCGCCCGCGACGAGAGCCACCGGGATCCCGATCCACGGGCTCACCCCGCCGTGGTTCCAGGCCAGCGCGGTCACGTAGGCGCCGATCCCCATGAACCCGCCGTGGCCCAGGGAGACCAGGCCGAAGCGCCCCATCATCGACCACGAGGTATAGGCGAACGACCAGATCAGGATCACGATCAGGATATGGAGCGGATAGGGCTGATGGTAGACGAACGGCAGGGCCACCAGGCCCGCGCC
>DASZJM010000153.1:0-4522 GCA_035948165.1 Candidatus Methylomirabilota bacterium | reverse complement strand
TCGCCGACAGCCGCTGACGACCCGATAGACGTCGCCCGGTTCCAGTAGGTCTCCGACCACCACCTCCGCCCCGGAGGCCCGTAAAGCTGCCGCGCGCTCGTCTTCGCGGCGCACCATGGCGCGAACCGGTAGCCCACGATCGAGGAGCAGGCCGCACACCGTTCGCCCCACCGCCCCGGTTTGACCGGCTGCCCCGGTGACGAGGATCGGTCCGTCATCGGTCATATGACGATTCCTTTCGCCGAACGATCACGGTGAGCCGCGCGCGAAGCGCGTCCGCTCAAGCGTGAGTTAGAGGGCAGAGCCGGCAACCCGCCCACCGCCCGGGCAGCCCCCTGCTCGTCAGGCCATCGAGGCGGAACCATGGCCTGGGATGGTAACGCAGTAAACACTCTCGACTCTGGCGAAAGTCGGCGCCAAGTTGAAAGACAAGCGCGATCTGATCATGCCCGAGGAGTTGGTCGAGGCACGCGCGCAGCAGCGTCGCTGGCTCGCGCCGTACCTTAAGAGCGCTTCGAGTGGGGAGAAAGTACAGGGTGCCCGCCGTGCGGAGGTCTGCTCGATCCAACAAACCGATGGGTTACAATGGAGGCCTCGTTGGCACCGCCTCTGCAGCCGGGAGGCGCCGGAGGACACGGACCCGATGCCCGAGACGACAGACGGCGGCAGCCGCGCGACGATCCTGGTGGTGGACGACGAGCCCGACGTGCGCGCGCTCGTCCGCGAGGTGCTCACCCTCAACGGCTACACCGTCATCGACACCGGCGATCCATTCGAGGCACGTCGCATCGCGGAGCGGCAGCCGATCCAGCTCCTGCTCACCGACGTGGTCATGCCGATCATGAACGGCATCGAGCTGGCCCAGCGGGTGGAGGCGGCGAGTCCGACCACGAAGGTGCTCCTGATGTCCGGCTACGTCACCTCCGCGGTGAAGACGTCCGGCCGGCCGCTGGTGTCCAAGCCGTTCCGCACCGCGGACCTGCTCGCCGCGATCCGCCAGCTGCTCGACGCGCGCTCCGCGTTCCGGCGCCCCGCGCCGCCGACCGCGCCCCGGCCGGGCTCGGTCTGAGCGCCCGCGGCCGGCGTCGCGCGCCCGCGGCCGGCGCGCACTATACTGGAGCGGTGCGACGGCTCCTGATCACGCTCGGGTGGCTCGTCCTCGCAGTGCCGGGGGCGACGCCGGCGGCGGCCGCGCCCGCGGCCCCCGTCTTCACGGTCAATCTCCTCGAAGGCCCCGGCCACTTCGACTCGCGCTCGCAGATCGGCAAGCAGGTGCTGGTCATTCGCTTCCAGGCTTCCTGGTGCAAGGTCTGCAACGAGGAGGCGGCCGGACTCGAGCGGATCTATCAGAAGTACCGGACGAGGGGCGTCGAGGTGGTGAGCGTGCAAGTGCAGGACACCGAGGCCGACGCGCGCAACTTCCTCAAGGTCAACAAGGCGACCTACCCGGCCGGCCTCGATCCCCGGCTCAAGATCGCCAACCGCTTCGGCTTCCGCGGCACGCCCTACACCGTGGTCATCAACAAGCGCGGCGAGATCGTGGCCCGCATCCACGGGCGCTCCGATGAGGCGCGCCTCTCCCGCATCCTGGATCCGCTCGTGAAGCCCGCGCCCGGGCGCAAGCCTCCCGCGCGGCTGCAGTAGGGAGCGGGCCCGGGCGGCGCGCGGTCGCTACGAGAGGCGGCGCGCGGCGTCGAGCCCGCGCACCGTCATCACCAGCACGAAGACGTGGAAGGCGACCCCGACCCAGTCGCGCAGGCCGAGGAAGATGAGGCCGTCCAGCGCGTAGACCACCGCGCCGACCGCGAAGGCCCACACCTGGCCTCGCATCGCGAAGCGGCCGAGCAGCGCGAAGCCGCCCACCGTGATCGCGTCCATCACCGCCACCGCGCCGAACCCGCGGCCCGCGTGCGCGGCGAGCGCGTCCGCGACCTGGGTGATGCCGAGCCCGAGGATGAAGCGCCAGTGCTGGCCGCTGAGCGAGGCCAGCGAGTTGACCAGCGAGAGGCCCGCGACCCAGTAGAACCACAGCGCCCCGCTGCGGCGCTGGCGCAGGAGCCGCTCGCGCCGGCTCTCGACCGCGGAGACCGCGGCGGAGGCGGTCGCGACGGGCGGAGCCGGCGCGGGTCCGCTCAGGGGAGCCGCCGGAACGGGTCCGAACGCGGGGACCCGCCGGCCGGCGGGCGTGGCGGTGGTGGTCCGGGGCGGCCGACTGAAGGGGCTGGCCGCTCCCCCCGCCGGGCTGCTGTGCGTCGAGTCCATGTACGCTCCTCCGTCACCGCCGGTGTCAACGTGTCCAAATCCAGATCGAACGATTGCCGGAACCGGCGTAGGAGAGGGAGGCAGCAAGCGGTGTGCCAGGATCAGGCAGTTTGACGGTCCGCCTCGAAAGATCCTATTCTGCAGCTTGGACTATGCGCGCACCCGGATGGCTCGTCGCGGTTGGGACCTTGGTGGCGCTCGGCGTTGCTTCCGGTCCGCCGGCCGTGTCCGGTCCGGCCGACGCCGGCCATCCCGGAAATGTGGTGACATGGAGCGAGACGATCGCCCCGATCGTCCAGCAACACTGCCAGGGCTGCCATCATCCGGGCGACATCGCGCCCTTCCCCCTGGTGACCTATGACGATGCGTACCGCCAACGGCAGAAGATTGTCCGCGCCGTCGACCGCCGGAAGATGCCGCCCTGGAAGCCGGTCGCCGGGTTTGGAGAATTCCTCGACACCCGTGGACTCAGCGATAGCGAAATCGCATCGATCCGTGACTGGGTCGCGGCAGGCGCGCCGGAGGGCACCCAACAGAAAGCGGCGCCGGCGCGATCGTGGCCGCAGACATGGACGCTGGGTACACCGGATGTGGTCCTGGCGCCCGACGCCTATGAAGTGCCGTCCAGTGACCGAGATGTCTACCGCTGCTTCGTGATTCCCACCGACTTTCCCGAGGATCGCTATCTATCGGCGGTGGAGTTCGTGCCGGGGAATCGGGCGATCGTCCACCACGTCCTGACCTATCTCGATACGACCGGCGCCTCGGCCGCCCTCGACGCGGCCGAGCCGGGTCTGGGCTACACCTGCTTCGGCGGCCCGGGCTTTCTGCCTACCGGCGGCCTTGGCGGGTGGGCGCCCGGCGCGCGGCCCATCGTGGATCCCGACGGCGTAGGAGTGCTCCTGCCGGCGGGCGCCCGCGTCGTGATGCAGGTCCACTATCACAACCGACGCCCTGGATCCGAGAGCGACCGAACCCAGATCGGGCTCCACTTCGCGAAGGGGCCCGTCGACAAGCGCGTGCGCTGGCTCCAGCTGATGAACCGCGCCTTCCTGATCCCGGCGGGCGCGCCCCACTACGAGGTCCGCGCATCGTACACCATTCCACCCGGCCGGAACTTGCACGCCGTCGGGATCTCGCCCCACATGCACCTCCTCGGCCGCTCGATGAAGGTCACCGCCACCTATCCCGACGGGAGCCGGCAACCGCTGATCTACATCGACGACTGGGACTTTCACTGGCAGGGCATCTACACGTTCGCGAAGCCGGTGCCGCTGCCGGGCGGCACGCGAATCGATCTGGAAGCCGTCTACGACAACTCCGCCGCCAATCGCCGCAATCCGACTGCTCCTCCCCGCGAGGTGCGCTGGGGCGAGGAGACGACCGACGAGATGTGCATCGCATTCGTGCGGGTCACGGTGGATGCGGAGAAGCTCGGGTTCCGTCCGCAGTGATCTGAGCAAGCCGCGCCGCCAAGCTCCACTGAGCCTCATGGACCAAAGGTCAATTGGCGCGGCCCTGGCGAGGCCACACAATCTACCCGCCTGCACCCTGGCTTTTCGGGTTGGCGCTCGCGGCGCCGAGGCCCAGGTGAATCTGGCACCCTCCGACACACGCCAGAGGAGGAGCCTTCACCACCATGGAGCAGGAAACCCTTCGTCGCCTCATTCGTGAGAAGCTCGCCGACGGTCGTCTACCTCAGAACAGTATCCCGCGCCTCTGGGGTGGTGCGGGCAACGGCGAGACGTGTGACGCCTGCGAGGAACTCATCTCCAAGACGCAGTTTGTCATGGAAGGCGTCAGCACGACGGGCGGCAAGGGCATTCGGTTTCATGTTGGGTGCCTCCACCTGTGGGACTCGGAGCGCTGCGCCCCCGGCCGAGAGAGCACCAGCGTACCGCTCCCGAAGTACGGTCCCGGCGAATAGCGGGTCATCTCTCGAGCGGTCATTGGACCTAGGTCCGATACCTCGCCCGCTCGTGACGCGCTAGCGTAGTAGCGACACCATCAGCCCGGGAGGCTTGCCCATGATCACGACCCTTCGTCATTTGCGCACGTTGAACATCGCGTTGCTCGCCGCGGGGACGCTCGCCGCCTGCGCCCAGCTGCCCTCGTCGCCGCAACCGGTGCAAGCGAGCAACCCCAGCGTCACCTATAGCTATCGGACCGACCAGGAACTGCTCCGAGCGAGCCAGAACGCGACCACGTATTGCGGTCAGTACCAAACCGCCCCGCGCGCGGCGACCATCACGAACAACGC
>DASZJM010000152.1:0-5066 GCA_035948165.1 Candidatus Methylomirabilota bacterium | reverse complement strand
CAGGGGCTCTTCCAGCAGCCGCTTGAGGTCTTGCAGGTAGCGGGCGCCCATCGCGCCGTCCATCACCCGGTGATCGCAGGAGATCGTCATCTTCATGCGGCGCCCCACCCGGATCTCGCCGTCGTCCACCACCGGCTTCTGTAAGACGGAGCCCACCGCGAGGATCGCGCCCTCGGGCGGATTGATGATGGCGGAGAACTCCTCCACGTCGAACATGCCGAGGTTGGAGATCGAGAAGGTGGCCCCGGACATTTCTTGCGCTCGGAGTTTTCCCCCACGGGCTCGCTCGGCCAAATCGCGCGACTCCACCGCGATCCGGCCCAGCGGCTTGACGTCGCAGTCGCGCAGCACCGGGGTGATGAGGCCCTGCTCGAGCGCCACCGCGATGCCGATGTGCGCCCGGTGGTGAACCCGGATCGACTGGCCGTTGAGCTGGGCGTTGACCCCGGGATTCTTGAGCAGCGCCAGGGCGGCGGCCTTGATGACCATGTCGGTCACCGAGACCTTCGGCTGGCCGTCGAGCCCGTTGAGCTGCTCGCGGAGCGCCCACGCCGCGTCCATGTCGACCTCGGAGGTGACGTAGAAGTGCGGGACCGGCGCCTTCGACATCGGCATGCGCTTGGCGATCGCGGCGCGCATCGCCGACATCGGCACGTCCTCGTACTCTGCCTCGGGGCGGGGCGGGACGACGAAGGCGGGACGGGCCGGGACCGCCTGCGGGCGGCTCGTCGCGGCGGCCGGCGCGGGCGCGGCCGGACGCGGGGCGGCGGTGCGCGCCGCCTCCACGTCGGCGCGGATGATGCGTCCGCCCGGGCCGGTGCCCTGGATGAGGCGGAGGTCGACGCCGGTCTGGCCCGCGATCTTGCGCGCGAGCGGCGAGGCCTTGACGCGGCCGCCCGCGGGCACGGTCGCCGCGGCGGCAGCCGGCGCCATCGGCATCACCGCGGTCGTCGCGGGCACCGACTGATAGGTCTCCATCGCGGGCAGCGGGGCCGCGGCGGCCGCCACGGAAGCCGGCGCCGGCGCGGCCGGGGCGGGACGCGGCGAGGGCGCGGGAGCCGCGGCGGGAGCGGGCGCGGCGGCCGGAGCCGGCTTGGCCGGCGCGGCGGCGACGCTCGAGATGTCCTCCGCCGGATCCGCGATCACGGCGATCAGGTCGCCGACCGGCACCTGGCCGCCCTCGGCGATCACGATCTTGCGCAGCACGCCGCTGCCGAACGCCTCGACCTCGACGTTGGCCTTGTCGGTCTCGACCTCGACGAGGATGTCTCCCCCCTTGACCGCCTCGCCCTCCTTCTTGAGCCACTTGATGACCTTGCCGGTCTCCATGGCGTCCGACAGCTTGGGCATGATGACCTTGGTGATCATCGGTTGCTCACCCGGCGGATGGCGGCCGCGATCTTGGCCTTCGACGGCGTCTTGAGCAGCTCGAGGTTCTTGGCGTACGGCATCGGGGCGTTCTCGCCGGTGATCCGCTCGACCGGCGCGTCCAGGTCGTCGAAGGCGTTCTCGGTGATCTGGGCCGCGATCTCGGAGCCCATGCCCGCGAAGCCGGCCCCCGCCTCCAGCACCACCGCTCGATGAGTCTTTCGAACAGACCCGATGATGGTGTCGGTGTCCATCGGACGCAGCGTGCGCGGATCGACGATCTCGACCGAGATGCCCTCCTTGGCCAGCTCCTCGGCCACCTCGAGCCCGCGGTAGAGCATGCCCATGTAGGCCACCACCGTGACGTCGGTGCCCTCGCGGCGAATCACCGCCTGGCCGAGCGGGATCAGGTAGTCCGGATCGTCCGGCACCTCCCCCTTCACCGCGTACAGCGTCTCGGCCTCGATGAAGATCACTGGATTGTCGTCGCGGATGGCCGACTTCAACAGGCCCTTGGCGTCCGCCGGCGTGGACGGCCGCACCACCTTGAGCCCGGGCACGTGGTAGAAGTACGTCTCCATCGACTGGGAGTGCTGGGCCGCGAGCTGGGCCGCCGGCCCGCCGGGCCCGCGCACCACGAGGGGGATGTTGTACTGGCCACCGGACATGTAGCACATCTTGGCCGCCGAGTTGACGATCTGGTCCAGGGCCAGGATCGAGAAGTTGAACGTCATCATCTCGATCACCGGCCGCAGCCCCAGCATCGCGGCCCCGACGCCGACGCCGGTGAAGCCCGATTCGCAGATCGGGGTGTCGATGATGCGCTTGTCGCCGAACTCCTTGAGCAGCCCCTGGGTGACCTTGTAGGCCCCGTCGTAGAGGCCGACCTCCTCGCCCATCACGAACACGCGGGGGTCCCGGCGCATCTCCTCGCGGAGCGCCACGTTGAGGGCCTCGCGGTAGGTCATCACCGACATGGCGTCAGTCCTTGTACACGTCGGTGAACAGCTCTTCCGGCGGGGGCTCAGGGGAGGCCTCCGCGAACGCCACCGCCTCGTCGGCGAGATCGTTCACCGCCTTCTCCACGTTCTTGAGGTCGGCCTCGGTGAGGACGCCCTCCTTGAGGCACCGGTCGCTGAAGAGCGAGATGGGGTCGCGCAGCTTCTCGCGCTCGACCTCCTCCTTGGTGCGGTAGACCGAGCCGGCGGGGTCGCGCATCGAGTGGCCGCGGAAGCGGTAGGTGCGCGCCTCCACCAGCGTGGGGGTCTTGTCGCGCCGCGCCCGCTCGACCGCCCGGCCGATCGTGTCGCGCACCGCGAGCACGTCCATGCCGTCGACCGCCTCCCCGGGAATGCCGTAGGTCTCGGCGAAGCGCCAGATCTCGGTCTGGGCGAGGGCGCGGTGGATCGCGGTGCCCATCGCGTAGCGGTTGTTCTCGCAGACGAAGATCACCGGGAGCTTCCAGAGCGCGGCCAGGTTCATCGACTCGTGGAACTCGCCCTCCGGCACCGCCCCGTCGCCGAAGTAGCACAGCACCACCTGATCGCCGCCCTGGTACTTGATGGCGAAGCCGGCGCCCGCCGCGAGCGGCAGGTGCGCCCCCACGATGCCGTGCCCGCCCAGGAAGTTGACGCTCTTGTCGAACAGGTGCATCGAGCCGCCCTTGCCGTGGCTGAGCCCGCCCATGCGCCCGAAGAGCTCGGCCATGATCCGACGGGGATCGGAGCCCTTGGCCAGGCAGTGGCCGTGCTCGCGATAGGACGAGACCGCGTAGTCGTCGGGCCGGCACGCGGAGGTCGCGCCGACCGCGACCGCCTCCTGGCCGATGTAGAGGTGGAGGAAGCCACCGATCTTGCCGAGGGCATACATCTCGGCGGCCTTCTCCTCGAAGCGCCGGATGAGGGCCATCTGGGTCAGCAGCCGCCGCGCCAGCTCGCTGTCGAGCCGGGTCTGGGGCGGTGCGGTCTTGGTCTGCGCCATCGAGTCCTCCTGGAACGTTGCGTTGCCGCTGCTACCGTCTACTTCCTTGCTTCTCTGCTCGTATCCGCTCGGCTCGCCTTCGGCTGCGCCTCGCCAAGCCACTGCACCACTCTTGCGTCTGCGGGCAGCCTACCCTCTCAGGGTGCTCAGCTCGTCGACCGAGAGGCGGCGCCGCTGGCGGAAGATCGCCACGATGATCGCGAGGCCCACCGCCACCTCGGCGGCGGCCACGCACATCACGAAGAATACCAGAGCCTGCCCCTCGGTGGTCCCGTGGCGCTGCCCGAAGGCCACCAGGGCGAGGTTCGCCGCGTTCAGCATCACCTCGATCGACATGAAGATCACCAGCGGGTCGCGCCGGATCAGGACCCCGAGCACGCCCATGCTGAAGAGCACCGCGGACAGCGCGACGTAGTAGGACTCGGGGACCATTGAGCTAGGCCCGGCGCTTGGTCAGCGCCATGACGCCCACGATGGCGGCCAGCAGCAGCACCGACGTGACCTCGAAGGGGAAGAGGTAGTCGGTGAAGAGCACCCGGCCCACCGCGTCGGCCCCGCCCGGCACCGGGGGCTTGGGGCCGCCGGCCAGGGTCGCCGAGCCCACCACGATCGAGACCAGGGCCAGGAAGACGGCCGCGACCGGGATCGCCAGGAGGCGCTGGCCCCGGAGGGGGTCCGGGCCGGTCTCCTCCTTGCCCGGGATCAGGACCATGATCGCGAACACGAAGAGCACCGCGATGGCCCCCGCGTAGACGATCACCTGCACCGCGGCCAGGAACTCGGCGCGCATGGTCAGGAACAGGGCCGCGATCGTGGCCAGGTTGATCGCGAGGAACAGGGCTCCGTGGATCGGGTTCCGGCGCAGGAGCAGCCCCGCCGCCGATCCCACCGCCAGGGCGGCGAGCACGAAGAAGGTGACGAAGCTCACACCGGTCTCCGCGCCGGGGGAATCGGAACCGGCGAGGTGGGAGCACCGTCCGTGCCGGCCGCCTCGAGAGCCAGCAGCGTGTCCTTGGTGTAGATCATGCTCGCGCGGTCGTAGGCCGCGAACTCCAGGATGCCGGTGTCCATCCGGATGGCGTCCTCGGGGCAGGCCTCGACGCAGAAGCCGCAGAAGACACACTTGCCGAGATCGATGTCGAAGCGCTCCGGCACCTTCTCGATCTCCGGATTGGGATGCTCGGTGGCCACGATGTAGATGCAGTGGGCCGGGCACACCGTCTCGCACATCATGCAGGCCACGCAGCGCGGGGAGCCGTCCTCGCGACGGACCAGGCGGTGCAGGCTGCGCAGCCGCGGCGAGTAGGGCCGCCGCTCGTCCGGGTACTGGATGGTGACCGCGCCGTGCGCGCTCTTGACCCGGAAGACGGTCCGCAGCGTGTGGCGCCACATGTTGCCGAAGAAGTGCCTGGCGGTGAGCGCGAGACCCACCAGCACCTCGACGACGTAGAAGCGCTGCCGGAGGCCGAGCCGGCTCGAGTGGCGCGGATCGGCGGGGGTGTTCTCGGTCTGGTAGGACGCCACCGCTCAGGCCTTCCCCACCGCGAGCAGCACCAGCGCGGTGACGAGAATGTTCAGGACCGCCAGGGGAAAGAGGGCGAGCCAGCCCAGGCGCATCGCCTGGTCGTAGCGGAAGCGCGGCAGTGTCCAGCGGATCAGCATGAGGAACCAGATCATGACCACGACCTTGGTGAGGAAGGCGGCGACCTGGAGCCCCA